>JAKARN010000068.1 GCA_021828425.1 Pseudomonadota bacterium
ACGGGATCCGGCTGCCGGTGACCAACACGGTGATCATCCCGACCGGCCACCCCCGCGTGGGCCAGGTGACGGTGTTCCGTTACCCGCTCAACCCGTCGGTCGATTACATCAAGCGGGTGGTTGGCGTGCCGGGCGATTGGGTCCGCTACCAGGGCAACCGCTTGTGGATCAATCACCACCGGGTCCCCCATGTCTGCAAGGGCCTCTACCGCGGACCGGACGGGGAGTCCGGATCCCGGCTGTGCGTGGAGCAGCTCGGTCACGTCAAGCACGAAATCCTCATTACGCCGGGTCTTCCGGCCCCCACGGGCCGCTACCTGGTCCCCCCCCGCCACTACTTCATGATGGGCGATAACCGTGATGACAGCGATGACAGCCGGTACTGGGGCAGTGTTCCCAACCGGGATCTGATCGGGCCCGCAGTGGTCGTCTGGTTCAACTGGGATGCGTTTTCCCATATGCCGATCTGGAGCCGGATCGGCCGTATAATCCACTGAGGGAGGGTTATGCCATGCCGAAGTCCAAGCGAGGCCAGCAGGGCATGAGTTTCGTGGGCTGGGTGCTTTCGCTGTGCCTGTTCACGATTTTCGCCCTGGCGGCCGTCCGCCTGATCCCCGTCTACCTTGAATATCTCACGATCCGGTCGGCGGTCGATGCGGCGGCACACGAGGAACCCACACTCAGCCGGCATCAGATTTTCCGCGCCATTGTCCGGCAGTTCGTGGTCAACCAGATCGATGCCATCCATTCCCGGAACGTCCTGATCAACCGGGTCCATCATCACCTCGTGCTCACCGTGGATTATTCGGAAAAGACCCCGTTCATCGGCAACGTCGGATTCATCGTCCATTTCCATCACAGCGTCAACGTGCCGGTGCCCCCGCCTGGTTCGGAGTAGGTTCTTGCCGCAGCCGTTTGAAACCGGACTGGGCCATGTCTTCCGTGATCGTGCGCTTTGTGCCCAGGCCTTGACCCATCGCAGTCGGGGGGAGCCCCATAACGAGCGGCTCGAGTTTCTGGGGGATGCCGTGCTCGGCTGGGCCGTGGCCGAGGGTCTCTACCGCCGCTTCGGGGAGTGGGATGAAGGCCGCCTGACACGGGCCCGGGCGAGACTGGTCAGTCGGCCGGTTTTGGCCGAGTTGGCCCGGGAGATCGGACTGGAGACCGCGTTGCGGGCCGGGCTGGGCGTACTGTCCGATCCTGCCGCCTGTGAACGCGTGCTCGCCTCGACCCTCGAGGCCCTCCTCGGTGCGATTGCCTGCGAGGCTGGAGCGGAGACGGCCCGGACCGCCGTCGAACGCCTGCTCGAGCGACGCTGGCCGGCGGCCGAACGCCTGGCAGACCAGAAAGACCCGAAAACCCGCTTGCAGGAGCTGTTGCAGGGTGCCGGATTGCCGCCGCCGGCATATATCCTGCAGTCCGCAGCCGGGCCGGGACATCGTCGTTCGTTCCGGGTTCGTTGCGAGGTTCCGGCGCGGGGGTTGGCCGATGAGGGACGCGGTTCCAGCGTGCGCCTCGCCGAGCAGGCGGCCGCAGCGGCCCTGCTCGACCGGATCGGACATGACTGAGGTGACCGACAACGTGAGGGCCGCCGTGCTCCTGGGCCGGCCCAATGTCGGCAAGTCGACACTTTTCAACGCCCTGGCCGGCAGCCGGCTCAGTATCGTCACCCCGAAACCCGCGACCACCCGCCTCGTGGTGGCAGCGCCACTGCCCGGGGGGGAGCCCGAGATCCGGATCTGGGACACGCCCGGGGCCCTGGACCGGCCCCGACACCGCCTCCAGCTCCGTCTCAACGATGTCGTCTGGAATGCCGCTCTCGAATCGGATCTCCTTTTGCTCGTGGTGGCGGGTCTCGAGTGGCGGGACGAAGACGATCGCCTGCTCGAGCGGGCCCTCGGTTTCAGCAAGCCGCTCGGGGTCGTGGTCAACCAGATCGACCGCATCAAGCCCCGGACGGCGCTATTACCCTTTCTCGAACAACTCGCGAAACGCGCCCCCTTTTCATTTCTGGTGCCAGTCTCTGCGCGCCGGGGCGAAAACCTGGCGGTGCTCGCCGACCAGATCCGCTCCGCGTGTCCCGCCCCGCTCCCGTCCCGCGCGGCCTTCGGCACGAGAGGCACGGGGCTTCCCTGGCCCGACCAGGCGGCCGAACTCTTCCGGGAGCAGCTCATGCTGGATCTCTCGGCTGAGCTGCCCTATGCCCTCCACGTTGTCTGCGCGTCCTGGCAGGAGACCGGGCGCGGGGTCGAGGTGGATCTCCGGGTCTGGGTGGAACGCCCGGGCCAGAGGGGGATCGTGATCGGTGCCGGCGGGCAGAGGCTCAAGACCGCAGGTACGCGGGTCCGCCATACGCTCGAAGCGCGCCTCGGCCGACCGGTCCTGCTGCGGAGCCGGGTCGAAGTTGACCCCGATTGGACCCTCCATCAGCCCCGCGAGTCCCCGCCGGGACCGGAGTCCGGCGGATGATCCGGGTCTGGGACGAACCGGCCTGGGTCCTGCATACCCGGGACTACGGAGAGACCAGCCAGATCGTCGAACTGCTCACGAGGCGGGAGGGCCGGATCGGCCTCCTTGCCCGGGGAACCCGCAGATCCCCGAAGACCCAGCGTCTCGAGCCCTTCACGCCCTGGAGCGTGTGCTGGAGCGGCCACGAGAATCGCCTGCCCACCCTTCGAAGCGCGGAACGGGCCGGCCCTCCAGTTTGCCTCCGGGGTCATGCCCTATGGGCCGGTTTCCATCTCCACGACCTGATTCTCCGCCTGACCGAGCGCTTTGAACCGCTGGTTTCGCTTTATGCCCGCTATACCGGTGCGCTATCTGCTCTGGAGGAAGGAATCCCGCCGGCCCAGGTGGTATGCCTGTTCGAACGGGACCTCCTGGTCGAGCTCGGCTACGGTCTCAATCTCCTCGAAGAGGCGGGGAGCCGCGAGCCGATCCGGCCCGCGGCCCACTATGAGTTCGATCCCGGCTCCGGGGCGCGGCGGTTGCCGGACGGAGTATCCGGCATCGAGGGCCGGGTGCTTTTGGACCTGAGTCACGGCAGCTGGAGCGATGAGGCCTCACTCCAGGCCAGCCGCCGCCTGCTGGAGGGTGTCTACGCCTTTCATGGGAGGGGGCAGAGCCCGGGTGTGCGGCCCTGGGTGGAGTCGCTTTTGCTCTTTGCCCGTCGCCATGGAGCCTGATGCGGTGGAGGGTGCGAATCCGATGATCCGGCTCGGGGTCAATGTCGATCACGTCGCCACTCTGCGCGAAGCACGGCAGACGGTCTACCCGGATCCGGTGGCCGCGGCCCGACTGGCGCTCCGCGGAGGGGCAGACAACATCACGGTTCACCTGCGCGAGGATCGTCGCCACATCCAGGAATCCGACGTGACCCGTCTCGTCCGGGCGCTGCCCCTGCCGATCAACCTGGAAATGAGCCTGAACTCGGTCATCGTCGAGTTCGCGGAGTCGATCCGGCCGGCCGAGGTCTGTTTCGTGCCGGAACGGCGGGCGGAACGGACCACGGAAAGCGGACTCGCGGTCCGCCTCCTGGCACACCGCCTGTTTCCGGTGGTGCAGCGGCTCTCGGAGGTTGGGATCCGGGTGGCCCTGTTCATCGATCCTGTAGACGACGAGATTGAGACCGCGGCTGAACTTGGGGTCAGCGCCGTCGAACTGCATACCGGCGCCTACGCCGAATCCCGGGATGCCGCCTCCCGTGCCCACCGGCTCGAGCGCCTGGGCGCCGCCGCCCGTCTGGCCCGTTCCCGCGGGCTTGCGGTGCATGCCGGACATGGCTTGGACTATGACTCGGTCGGTCGGGTGGCGGCGATCCCGGAAATCGAGACTCTGAATATCGGGCATGCCATCGTGAGCCGGGCGGTCTTCGTCGGACTGGAGGCGGCCACCCGCCTCATGAAGGAGCAGATGAGGGATGCTCGCCGGGGGGGAGTGCCGTGATCTACGGGATCGGGACCGACCTGGTTTCCATTCCGCGGATGGAAAGGCTCTGGAGGCGACATGGCGTCCGCCTCGCCCAGCGTATCCTGACCGTGCAGGAGCGGGAGGAGTGGGCCCGTCGGCATGAATCGGCCCGCTATCTGGCCCTCCGATTCGCGGCCAAGGAGGCGGTTGCGAAGGCTTTGGGTACCGGTTTTTCCGCCGGGGTTTCGCTTCAGGCCATGAGCATCCTGGCCGATCAGAGGGGCAAGCCGGTCGTGCACTTTGCACCGGGCCGGATGTCGGACCGCTTACTGGAGGCGGGTGTGACCGGTGTGGAACTCAGTTTGACGGATGAGCTGGAGTGGGCTCTGGCCTTTGCGGTGGCCTTTGGGGGCGGGACACACGGCTGAGCACGCGCTGGATGGTCTCGGCCAGGGTAACTGCCCGGATCGGCTTGACGAGATATTCATGGATTCCGGAGTTGAGGGCGCGGATCCGGGTCTCCGGAAGAATGTCGGCACTGATTGCAATGAGCGGGAGATTCGGATGGTTGGCCGTGATCCGCCGTGCAGTTTCGATGCCGTCCATTTCCGGCATGTGGATGTCCAGGAGGACCAGGTCCGGTTCCACGCTGTCGATCATGCCGACCAGGCCGACCCCATTCGGGCATAACCACACACGGGCCCCCTGCTGTTCCAGCATGCGGCCGATCAGGGTCCGGTTGATGGCATTGTCCTCGGCAACCAACGTACGGATCCCGGCCAGCAGGCCCGAAGGGTTCGCCTGCGGTGGTCGAGCCGGTGTGAGGATGCGGGTCGTGGGATCTTTGAGGATTGCCGCGACGGCCTGATCGAGGTCCTGCCAGGCGGCCGAGCGGAGGCCATGATCATCCGGGTGGTTTTGTCCGTGGCTGCGGAGCCGGGAGATGGCCACCTGGAGGGCGGGGAGCTTGCAGAAGCGGGCCGTGCCTTCCAGCTGATGGAGGGCCTCCCGGATTTTCTGCGGATCCGGATGGATCGTCCAGGCCTCGCGCAGGACTTGCACCTGGCGGGGCAGTTCCTCACGGAAGAGATTCCAGAAATCAGCCTCCGAGTCCCGCCGCCTCGGTGCAGGTGTGGTGGGTGTGGCTTGAAGCAGTTCGACCAAGGCCTGTTTGAGGTCACGGACGGTGGCATGGACGGGCAGGCAGATGGCGTGCCGGGCCTGGCCGATCCGCCGCTGCTCCTGGCGGTCGGCGGTGGCGGCCAGCACCAGCCGCCGCGAATGCTCCGGAACGGCCTCGGCCGGGGCCGAGAGAAGATCCTGGGTCAGGTCGGAAATCCCGAGAATTTCGACCTCGAGAACCGGCTGCTTGGAGTCCGGCTCCGGAGAGGAGGGCTCCGCCTGGGCAGTCTCTTCTGCGGGGAGTACCTCGAACCCCCACGCTGTGAAACGTCGTACGAAACAGTCCCGGTAGATGGGAGGGCCTGAAAGGCGAATCCGGTAGGGGAAGGAGGTATACGAGACGGGGAGGGCATCGGGGACCGGCGGGAAGCTCAGTCGGACTCCAAACCGGGTTCCGGACCCGGGCCGGCTCTCCACCTGGATGGTTCCCTTCATGGCCTCGACGATGCGCCGGCAGATCGCCAGTCCCAGTCCGACACCGCCAAAACGACGGGAGGTTGAACTGTCGGCCTGGGCAAAGGGCTCGAAGATGCGGGCCTGGTCTTCGGGTGACAGGCCGATGCCTTCGTCTTCGACGTCGAAGTGGAAGGTGATCCGGTCCGCCTCGCTCTCCTGCCGGGCCCGGACGCGAATCAGGCCGTACTCGGTGAACTTGATGGCGTTGCCGATCAGGTTGTTCAGGATCTGGCGCAGGCGGCCGGCATCCGTCAGCACCTGGAGCGGTGGTCCCTCGTAGAGGTCCGGCAGGAAATCCAGGCCTTTCTGCAGGGCCTGCGGGGCGAGTGCGGCAATCACTTCCTCGAGCAGGATGTGGACATCGCAGGGTGCCTGCGAGAGATCCAGGTGCCCGGCCTCGATGCGGGAGAAATGCAGGACCTCGTCGATCAGACTGAGCAGGTGCTGGCCGGAGCGCTGGATCCACCCGAGATACTCGTGTTGGTCCGCGTCCAGGGGCGTGGCCGTGAGGAAATCCGCGTAACCCAGGATGGTGTTCATGGGGGTGCGGATCTCGTGGTTGATGTTGGCCAGGAACGCCGTCTTGGCGCGGTTGGCCGCCACGGCCTCTTTGCGTGCAAGATCCAAGGCGACGTTCTTGCTTTCCACCTCCTCGAGGGTCTCCCGGAGTTCCTGGGTGGCCTGGGTGACTTCAGCCTCGAGCTGCCGGGTGCTGTGTCCGATCTGCTCCGCGAGCTGGTTGATGCCGTGTTCGAGCCGCCCCAGTTCCCCGTGGGAGTTTTCCGGCAGCCGGACGGACATCTGGCCTTCGGACAGTTCACTCACCGATTGGAGCATGCGGAGCACCGGGTGCGTGATCGAGCGGCTCATCCGCTCGGCCAGGATGAAGGTCGCGAGCAGTCCGAGCATCATGAGGACCAAGCCCTCGATGAGGATCCGGCTTTCCTGGGCGCCCAGGTGCTCGGCGGAAAGCGTGACCAGGACGGTGCCCAGGGTCTCCACCGGTGCGGAGTATCTCGGGGAGCGGTGATGGAAGAGACCATACTCCGGGCCGACCGGAAGTGGCCGGATCGTGACGGGAGAGGAAAAGGTCCAGGCGTTGCCGGATGATCCGGAAATGAGGTTGGCGATGAACTGTCCTCCGCGTTCAACCCAGTTCATGGGGTGTCGCTTGCGAAATCCACTGGCCAGGATGCGTCCGGAATGGTTCTCGATCACGATCGAGGAGATGGCCGATTGGGCCAGTGCCGGATTGATCAGGCGTCTTAGGATCGAGGCGTTGTTGGACAGCACGCCGTACTGGGCGGCAGGTGCCAGCTGGCGGGAGAGGGTCTGCCCGAGGGTGTGGCGGGACGCCCGCAGGGCGGCCAGGTTGCTCGAGACAAAATAGACGGCCAGGGCGATGGCGATCAAGGCGGCGGGGCCCCAGGCGATCAGGAGGACCCGGCCCCGGATCCCGAGATTCATATCCCGAACTCGATCGGTTTCGGCCGTGGGTGTTGGTGCAACGCCTTGAGGATCCAGGACAGCCCCGGGAGTGGAATGCCCATCGTGCCGGCGATCGACCGGTTGAGCAGCACCGTGAATCGCCGGGGGTAGCTCGGTGCCGGCAGCCGGGAGAGTGTATGGGTTGCCGCCGCGAGCACGATCGGGAGGGCTTGCCGGCTGAACTGGTCAGGCGTGGAATAGAGCCCGGCCAGGGCACCGTCATGGACGTACTCCGGTGCGTAGCCGATCACCGGAACGCCGTAGCGGAAGGCCCGCAGGAAGATTTCCGGGAGGGTGAGCGAATTGTAGACCGAGGCATCGGGGAGTTCGATCAAGGCATCGG
>JAKARN010000069.1 GCA_021828425.1 Pseudomonadota bacterium
GTAGGACCCGCTCGTGGTCAACACGAACTGGACCGGAAAACCGGTAGGCGAGCCGGGCAGCGTGGGTTTTTGGAAGGCCGCGGCCTGGACACCGGTCAGTCGGTTGAGTTTCGCCTGCAAGGGAGCCAAGAGCTGCATCTGTGTTTTTGAGCGGTTCCTCCAGCTGACCAGCTTCATTCCGCTGATGCTGGAGTTGTTGCCAGCACCTCCGGTCAAGGAAACACCGTTGATCTGGAAAACCTGCCGGGTCTCGGGGAAAGTCTGGAAAACGGAACGGATCTGGGTAGCGTAGTGATTGAGGTACTTCAGGGTTGCGGTCGGCGGTGCAGTCGCCGAGACCAAAAGCAGTCCCTGGTCCTCCGTCGGAGCCAGCTCGGAAGGAATATTCAGGAAAAAGACGGGAATCGCGATCAGAATGGCGAGAATCACGATGATCAAGGACACCCGATTCTCGATCACAGCCTCCAGGGACCGGACATACGCCTTCCGGATTCGCTCAAAGCTGACATCCGTCCAGTGGGCGAATCCATGGCTTTTTGCCGGACGCAGGACCTTGGAAGACAGTACCGGTGACAGGGTCAGGGCCACGAGGGCCGAGACCGCCACCGCAAAAACCAAGGTAAAGGCAAACTGGGAAAACAGGGTGCCTGTGAGTCCTCCGGTCAACCCGATGGGTGCAAACACGGCCGCCAGGGTCGTGGCCATGACGATGATCGGTGCAGCCAGTTCCCGCGCACCATGAATGGCTGCATCCCTTGCCGACTGCCCGGATTCCATGAGTCGATGAATATTTTCCACGACAATGATGGCATCATCGACCACGAGACCAATGGCCAGAACGACCGCCAGCAGGGTCAGCAGGTTGACCGAATATCCGGCAATCGACATGAAGATACCGGCACCGATGACCGAAAGCGGAATGGCGACTGCGGGGATGATCAGCGAGCGGAGTGATCCCAAGAACAGGAAGATCACCATCACGACGATGGCCAGGGTGATGGCAATCGTGACCATGACCTCGTGGATCGATTCGACAATGAAATGGCTGCCGTCGTAGGGAATGGCCACGTGAATACCGGGTGGCAGATTCCGCTGCATGCGGGCAAAAGCCAGGTGAACGCCATGCGCGACGGTCAGGCTGTTGGCACCGGGCGATGGAAAGACCCCGATGAAAACGGCCGGGGTTCCGTTGTAATAAACCGCCTGGTTGTAGTTCTGGGCACCGAGGGCCACCCGCGCCACATCGGACAGGTGGATCAGCGTGTTCCCGACCCGTGCGACGACCAGCCGCTTGAAGGCATTCACGTTATTGAGCGAGGTCTCCGCACTGATGGTCTGCGCGACACCGCCGGATTTGGTTCGTCCAACCGTACTGATGAAATTGTTCGCCGCGAGAGCTGCCGAGACCATGGACGGCGAAATGCCGAGCGCCGCCATGCGGTTCGGGTTGAGCCATGCCCGCAAGACAAAACTGTTTCCGCTGGGCCCGGTCCCGGCCGGAACGATTTGGGCCTCACCCACCCCCGGCATCCCCTGGATCATGGGTTGGGCCACACGCAGGACGTAGTCATTGACCTGCTGCTGGTTCAGGGTCCGGCTGTAGAAGGAAAGGTAAATCAAGGCCGTCTGGTCACCCACCGTCTCGTTGATGACGGGCGCGAGGGTACCTGGGGGGAGCTGGTTCTGCACCTGCTGGACCTTGGACAGGATCTGGGCCACCGCCGCGTTGGGGTTATAGTTGAGCTTCATGTAGACCGTTTCGGTCGACAGACCCTCGGCACTGACCGCCGTCATGTAATCGATGCCGGGGGCCTGGGCAATGGCCTGTTCCAGTCGCGCCGTCACGAAACCCTGGACCGTCCGGGGATCAGCCCCGGGATAAGCCGTGGTCACGGTGATGAGGGTACTCGTCACGGGCGGGTACTCCTCCACCGTCATGGAGGTCCATGCCCGCAATCCAAGGATCAGGACGATCAGGTTGAGAGCTGTCGCGAGAACCGGGCGACGAATAAACAGATCGGTAAATCGCACAGTGCTCTCCGGTCAGTGCGCCGCCGCCGGATGGAGGACGACCGGCATGCCGCTTCTCAGCTTGACTTGACCCGCCACGACAACCTGCTCGCCCAGCTTGAGGCCGCTCATGATCGGTGTCCAGGTTCCTCGGGTCACCCCGACCCGGACCGAAGTTGCAATGGCGACCGGCAATTCATGACCCCCCGGCATTTTGTGCGTGTGGATGACGTAGACATAGTCCCCGAAGGTACTGTATGTGATGGCCTCGCGTGGAACCACGAGCAACATCCGGGATTTCCCCAGGCGGATCGTGACTTCCCCAAACATGCCGGGGCGCAACCAATCGTGGGCGTTCGGCAGATTGGCATCCACCGTGACATTGCGGGTGGCGGGGTTGACCCGGGAACTCAAGGCGATGACCCGGGCCTGGAAAATCCGATCGGGATACGCATCCACGCTCAGCCGGACGGTTTGGCCCGGATGCAGCAGCGGCATCCGGTTTTGGGGAACCGTAAACTGAACCCGCAGCGGATTCCAGGCGTTGAGCGCCGCGATCGATGTCCCGGGCGTCAGATACTGGCCCACGCTGACATCGCGGACACCGATCCAGCCAGAGAACGGGGCCCGGAACGCCAGCTTTCGCAAGGTGGCCTCGTCATTGGCCACGGCTGCCCGAGCACTATTCCGGTTGGCAATCGCGGTATCCAGAACCGAATGGCTGGCTGCCTTGGCGGCATACAGTCGCCGATCCCGTCGATAATTCACTTCCGCCAGCTCGAGGGCCGCCCGGTCACTGGCCAGTTGCGCCCGCTGGTTCGAATTGTCGATTTCGAGCAGCAACTGGCCCCGGTGCACATATTCTCCCGAATGAAAATCAATCGCCGTAATCTCCCCGGCAAGCTGAGGGGTGAGTTCAACCCCGGAAACTGCGCTGATATTGGCGACGGCATGAAATTCCGCCTGCCAGGGCATCGAGCGAACCGGGGATACAGAAACACTGACCCGCATGGGGCCACGCCGGGCCATGGCCTGGAATTGCTCATAGCCAAGCCAGAACTTGATCCCGAAAAGCAGAACCAAAACAACCAGGACCGCGATCCCGGTGCGCACGAGAATCCCTTTTCTTGACTTGATCATGGCGTATCTCTTGGAACGGGTTGGTGGACGGAAGAAGTAGTGTGATGCCGGCCCGCAGGGAAACGACCGCCGCCCAAGGCGACGTATAACGCAACTGTATCGGTATAACGCTGGAGATGGGCACGGATTTCAGCAATCCGCGCCTGCTCGAGCTGGGTTTCCGTGGTCAGGACACTGAGGTAATCCACCGCACCCGCAACATATTCCACGTGAACCAGCGCAAATGCCCGCCGGGCCGCCTTGAGGGCACGGCGATCGGCCCCATATGTGGTGGAATCCTGCTCGAGTGCACGCAAGACATTCGCCACCTGCCCAAAGGCATCAAGGACGGTTGATTGATAGTTGGCAAAAATGGAACGGTAGGAGGCCTCAGCTTCCTCCTTCTCGGCGACCAGGGTCCCACCGTCAAAGATGGGGAGCGTGAGATCAGCGGCAATGTTCCAGATCCGGCTGGCCGACAGGAAAAGGTCGGCCCAGTGATTACTCTCCACACCGGCACTTCCGGTCAGCTCGATGAGTGGATACATCCGGGCCACTGCTTGACCCACTTGTGCGTTGGCCGCCACCATCTGGGCCTCTGCGGCACGGATGTCAGGACGAGTCAGGATCAACCGGGACGGCAGCACAAGGGGCAGGTGTCGGGGAAGGTGGATTCCACGGAACCCGCTTTCCGGAAGGTGCGTGAGCTGGGCGGGGAAACGGCCGAGATAAATGGCCAGGAGATGGGACTCGTCGGCCAGGTCCGTTTCCAGTGGCGGAAGCGCCGCCTCAGCGGTCGCCAAGGTGCTTTTTTGGTTCTCGACATCCAGTAGGGAATCGGCACCCAGCCGATAGCTTTTTTCGACCAGGGATAAAAGTTGGCGCTGATCCGAGATACTCCTCTCCTGCGCTTGGATTTCCTGGTTCACGGCAACCCAGTTGAAAACGGTGTCGAGGACGTCTCCTTCGAGTGTGAGCCGGGCCGCATCCAGTTCATCCTGCGCGACGTCTTCCTGGGCCCGGGCCTGGTTGGTCAGGAGACGGTTGAGTCCGAAGATATCCGGGTAATAACTCACGGATACTCCGCCGTTGTACAGGTTGAACAGCGGAGGGCTGAAAACCCCACCGGATGTGGCACCCGAGCCGCGGTTCCGTTCTCCGCTGAGCCCCAGCGAAACCTGGGGAAAGAAAATTCCCTGATCAGCCCGCAGGGCATAATGCGCTTCCATCAGGATGGCCGTGGCGGAATGCAGTCCGGGGTTGTGGACCAAGGCCTCCCGGACCCAGGCGTTCAACTGGGCGTTTTTGAACTGCCGCCACCAGCGGGATCCAACCATTTTCCCTCGGACAAAGGTCTGAGGGGTCACTCCGGGGTAGCGACGGCTTCCGGAGAGTCTCTTCGATGCGGTATACCGGTTCACGGGAGGCGGAGACGGTCGGTGGAATCGAGGCCCGATTGTGCAGCCCGACAGGAACAAGAGTCCGCCGACTCCCAGAATTCGTCCGCAGGTGCGGGCGCGCCTCATCCGGTCAGCCCCCTTTTCTGGAACCGGAATCCGTATCCGGACGCGTGGCCCGCATCAAAAGCTTCACCGCATGGACGATATACCGCTCGCGTTCGTCCGGGCCCATTTCGGGCTTGATGCCGAGTTCCGCTTTCATGAGACAAGAGGCGAGCATGCCCACGAACTGATCGGCCAACAGTGAGGGATCCTCTACGAGGAGCAAACCATTCCGGTCCTGCTTAGCCAGATACTCCGCGAGAAGTCCACGAAAAAAAGCCGGTCCGGAACGGTAATAGATCCGGCCCAACTCCGGGAACTGGGCAATTTCGGCCAGCAAGACTCGTCGCAGCGCCAGTTTCTCCGGCTGCAGAGCCATCTCCAGAAATCGCCTTCCCATGCTCCGCAGGACCTGCTCAGGATCTTCGGAGCCGGCACCGACTCGCAGTACATCGAGTAGTTCCTGGCAACCGGATCTCACCATGGCTGCAAAGAGTTCTTCCTTTGAACCGAAGTGGTTGTAAACCGTTTGTTTCGAGACACCCGCAGCGATTGCAATGGCATCCATGGTGGCGTTACCGAAGCCCTGCTCAAGAAAGACGTGCCGCGCAGCCCCCAAGATCAGGGCCTCGCGTTCATGCGGGGTGGACCTCTTGCTGCACTCCGTATTGACTGAAGGACAAATCATGAGCACTCAAACGATTCGATCGCTGGACAAGACTAGACGGTCTAGTCTAATCCTGAACTGGACAAAAAACAACAGGCCAGACGGCCCTTCCCGAAGTTTTACGGAAATCTTCCGACTAAAAGAGGGCCGCGACCAGGAACAGAATTCCGACCACCGAGACCATCCAGATCAAGGTCCGTAAAATCGGGATCCCCAAGGCATAGGTCGGCACGTAAACCAATCGAGCCCAGAAATAAAGCTCCGCGCCAAGAACCGTCAATGCATTGCTTCTCCCGGTAACAATCACGGCAAGCAGGCTGGCCACAAAAAGCGGGAAGGTTTCAAGAAAGTTGCGCAAAGCGCGGTCCAGGCGACCCCAAATCCCCGCCATCGGAGGATAGATGGCGTCTCTCGGACCCATTGCCCAGCGCAATCCACGATCAGAAACGGGGCCCAGCGTGGGAATCAAGATTTGTAGCAATCCCAGCAAGACCGACAAACCCAGCATCAAAACCTCAGTTTTCATGGTTTTCTCCCCGATCTCTCGAATCAAAGGTGGAGGTGAGGTGGCCTGAGCAGCACCTGCTGACCCGACCACGTCCGCCCATCGCGGATCGTCTGGCCCTCATTTTTCGGCGGGTGCTTGGAATCGTAGATAAAGGCTGGCAAAATTACAAGCGTGCCACGGCGTTCGGGCGAGACCCGGAAGCCGGATTCCTGACCAGGATTCTAAATTGGCCGACATGGCCGGGGCGGAGGTCTGTCGGCAGCCACGTTGGGGTTGAAATCATGAAAAACGTACTCGTTTTAGGAGCAGGAAAAATCGGAACGCTACTCGGTGGGCTCTTGGCTCGCACCGGTGACTATCAAGTCCACCTTGCCGACCAGGATGAACAAGCCGTCCACCGTGTCGCGGCCACTTTCCCGGGATCGGCCATCCATCCGTTGGTTCTGGATGCCTCTGAGGCCAAGCCGCTGGCTGAAACGGCCGCCCGACTCAAGGTCGACGCCTTGGTTTCGAGCCTTCCCTTTTACTGTAATGTCAATGTCGCCCGAGTGGCCCGTCAGCTCAATTGTCACTATTTCGATCTGACCGAGGATGTTTCCGTAACCGATGCCGTGACGGAAATCAGTCAGGGAGCAAGCTCGGCCTTCGTGCCGCAGTGTGGGCTGGCCCCGGGTTTCATCAGCATCGTAGCCAATGACCTCATGACTCGCTTTGACCGGCTCGAAGAAGCCAAGCTCCGGGTGGGCGCTCTCCCCCAATTTCCATCCAATTCACTGAAATATGCCCTGACCTGGTCCTCTGATGGACTGATCAACGAATACGGAAACAGTTGCCGCGGAATTCTGGATGGACGGGATAGCGATTTGCTTCCGTTGGAAGGTCTCGAGAGTATCGAACTTGAGGGGCGGCGCTATGAGGCGTTCAATACCTCAGGCGGACTGGGATCCCTGTCCCAGACTTACCGGGGCAAGATCAATGCGCTGACCTACAAAACGATCCGTTACCCAGGACACTGCGAACTGGTCCGGTTTCTCATGAACGATCTCGGACTGAACCGGGACCGGGCGACGCTGAAATCGATTCTCGAAAAAGCCATCCCGAGAACCGAGCAGGACGTGGTTCTCATTTACGTCAATGTCACCGGCTACCGTGGACGTGCCTTCTACGAGGAAACCTATGTGAATTCAGTCTATCCGGATCGCGTGGGCGAACAGCTCTGGTCCGCGATCCAGATCACGACCGCGGCCGGGATTTGCGCTGTCATCGACCTGGTTTTTGCCTCAAACTGCCGTGGGCTGATCTTGCAGGAACATTTTTCATTGAAAGAGTTCTTGAACAACCGGTTTGGTGCCTACTACCGCCAGGACCGGAAATCCAGCCTGCACGGCTGAAACCCTTTGCCCTAGCCATAAGGAACCTTTATGGACCGACTCATCCAACAGGTTTTCTCCGAGCTTCATCTTTCCTCGGAACCGTCGCTG
>JAKARN010000070.1 GCA_021828425.1 Pseudomonadota bacterium
AAAGGCATCGCCACCAAAGCCATCGAAATCGCGTGCCACGACCGCGACATCCGCCACGGGAACCTGATAGGGACCCACCATCGGATCGCGCACCGAAAGACCGCCGACCGTCCGGTCGGCGATCGTGACGAGGAAGCTCTTGTCGGCCACCGTCGGCGCTTTGAGCACCTCCCGGAGGAGTTCCACGGTCGAGAGAGTCCAGACCAGGCCATCTGAGGTCTCACGACACGGTTGGGGCACCACAATCCTCCGCCGCCTCCGGCGGGTTCCCTGAAACAGCAAGTCGAGGTCCAGATCGATCGGGGTTTCCGGCTGGGTGCCATCCCGCACGACCAGTCGGGGTTCCGCCGTCGTCTCACCAATCCGGGCCCAGGGGCAACGCTCGCGCGCAGCAATTCCCCCGAGCATCGTCAAGCCCTCCGGCCGCAGGGCAAGCACGTATCGTTCCTGCGATTCGTTGCACCAGAGTTCCATCGGCGACAGGCTGGAATCTCCCCGGGGAATGGATTGAAGATCAATCCTGGCGCCGACCCGACCGGACCACGCCAGTTCCGGCACGGCATTGGCCAAACCGCCGGCCCCCACGTCGTGAATTGCAACCACCGGATTTTCGGGGCCGAGGGCAACCAGCCGGTCAATCACCTCCTGGGTCCGACGCTCCATCTCGGGATTCCCCCGCTGCACCGACGCCCAGTCCAGGCCATCTGCGAGTCCCCCGGTTCGAGAGGATTGGGTGCCTCCGCCAAGACCGATGAGAAAACCTGGACCCCCGAGTACGACGATGGCGAGCCCTGGGCGCAATGGGCGCTTGCGCCAAGCCTGTCCCCGCAACGAACCGATTCCTCCGGCCAGCATGACCGGCTTGGCATAACCATGGGTCACTCGGGAGGCGGGATCGGCGCCGGCTTCAGACTCGAAACTCCGGAAATAGCCGGCCAGGTTGGGCCGGCCGAACTCGTTGTTGTAGGAAGCCGCGCCAATCGGACCATCACGCATGATCTCAAAGGCACTGGCCATGCCTGGCAGGGCAGTCGGGGCCTTTTTTTCCCAGGGGCGGGCGAGCCCCGGAATGTGAAGGTCGGAGACTGAAAATCCGCACAATCCAGCCCTCGGCCGGGCCCCCCGGCCGGTCGCGGCCTCGTCGCGGATCTCACCCCCGCTGCCGGTGGCCGCACCCGGGAAGGGTGCAATGGCCGTGGGGTGGTTGTGGGTCTCGACCTTGATCACGCCATGGACAGGCTCTCTATGCATGCGGTAGACCCGATCGGCGAGACTGGCACCGATCCGTTGTGTACTGTCACCTTCGATCACGGCCGCATTGTCGCGGTAGGCCAAAAGCACGGGGCCATGATGGCTCCGGTAGGTCTCACGGATCGAGTCAAAGAGTGTCCGCTCCAACCGCTGCCCATCTGTCTCAAGCGGCGAATTGAAGATGTGATGCCGACAATGTTCCGAGTGGATCTGTGCCCACATCATGAGTTCCGCATCCGTGGGATCCCGCCCCAGGCGGCGAAACACGGTCAGGAGATGGGCCCGATCACGCCCGTCGAGACCGAGACCGAGTTGCCGGTCAGCCTGCTCGAGGGCCTGGGGTCCCCCCGTGAGCAACGGAATCACGCCCAGGCTACGGGGAGGGGGGGATTCAAAAACCTGGCGGGCATCCGCGAGCGTCGGGAGCACGCTTTCGGTCAGTGGGTCGGTAATGTGTCGGGCCACAAGCGCCCGCTCCGTCTCAGTCAGGGGATCCCGGGTCCGGTAGACGACCCCCCGTTCGATTCGGCCGAAGCCACCCAGCCCGATCCGTTCCAGGATGTCCGTCGCCTTGGAGGACCAGGGAGACACTGTCCCGAGACGGGGCACGATTATCAGATCGCAGTCTGCGTCCGGGAGTGTCGCCGAAACGGCCTGTGCATCCCCCAAAAGCGACCTCAAGCGCTCCTCAGGATCGCCCCCTGGGCCCTCTTTCTCGATTAGGTAGAGAAAACGCGCCTCCGCTAGTCGAACCTCAATCGGGGCCCATCGTTCCTCGATCTTTCTCAGACGGAAAGAGGAAAGGGCGGAACCTCCCAGATAAGTGCGCAACGGACTTCCGATGGGTGGGGCTCAAACAGCGGACGCTGAAATTATAGCGCGGCCCCCAACCGGCAGTTCCCGCCTCCCCTCATCCGCGCGGCGGACCCATCCCCCGGCTCCTCCGCCGGTCCCTCGCGAGCTGCCATGAAGCAACCTCGCCCACGAACCGGGTCCGTCTCGGGAAACCGGCCGCGGGGGGTCTTTTTCACGGGCCGATCAGCGATGCGCTTCGGTCATGGACATCCTGCCCCAATTTACCGGCCCGGTTTCGACCGGTTTCCCCCGGTTCATGAACCACTCCGACTCCGGATGCCCGCGCTTCGTCACCCCGAACTCGTAACGCCCGCCCGCCGCCGGCAACTTCGCCAAGAGACGGCGAACGAAGGTAAGCCCGACGCTTGGTTTGAGTAGCCCAGACGGATACTTCCGCCTGTCCGGGGTTTCCCCGGACACGACGACCACAGTCCTGATGGCATCCATTACAAATGCAGGCTCTAACCGGGTTCCCTGCGAATCAACCCCCCGGCTCAACCCGGTTCGGGTGCACCGGATCCCCGGTTTACCCTATTTTTTGGGTTCGCGTCCGGCCGGATAGACAAACGGCAGGGGAGTCACGTTACTGCCCTCAGAGGCGATGATGCGGGCAGTGCCTTCCTCAGAGACTTCATCGATGCGAAAGATCGCATGCAGGGGAATCAGGGCCCGGCGCACGCCCGAGAACTCATCCCGCAGCCGTTCTTCGCTGGGATCGATGACCCGCTCGGTCTTCTGGCCGAAGACAAAGTCTTCCAAACTGACGAACCCCCACAGGCCCTGGTCGTTGACCTGCCGCACGAAGACCTCGTAGATCTTTCCCTGGTTGAGGAATGAGACCCGGTAAAGGGAACGGGGAACGGCGGGTTTCATGGATCGGCCCATCAGGTCCGAGCGGCTGGAAGGAGAACCCGATTCATGAACTCAGTGCTCCGTCCGCCACTTGATACTGCACCCGATCGCCGGGTACTGGTGGGCTGGTGGCGGCGCGCCCTGAAGGAGCGATTCGATCGCTCCCGCAAGATCACTCCCCGTGACCGGCTTTCCGTTACCGGGAGTCGAATCGTCAAACCGACCCCGATAGTACAGGTTCCGATTTCCATCGAACAGGTAGAACTCGGGGGTACAGGCCGCCTGGAGCGAGCGGACAAAGGCCTGGCTCTCGTCATAGAGGTAGGGAAACCCGAAACCCATCTCCCGGGCCACAGCCGCGAGTCGCGGCGGGGCATCTTCGGGATAGGCCTTGGGATCATTGGCGCTCACGGCCAAGGACGTGATGCCACGGGCCGCATACCGCGCCGCAAAAGGCCCCAAGGCCGAACGGAGATGGACGACAGCAGGGCAGTGATTGCAGATCACCATGACGAGGAGACCCTCAGTCCTTGGCAGATCGGCACTCCTGTAATCGACCCCCCGCATGGGATCATTCAACCGGAAGGCCGGCACTGGAGTCCCGATCGCAAGCGGGTCTGACTGGGTGGTAGGCATGGGAGATCCGGGGTTGGTAGTCCGGGGTCCTTGTGAGGACCCTATTTTACCCGAGAACCTCCTTTCCCCTCACGAACGGACCGGCTTGCGCAGGGTGATGCCCAGTTCGCGAAGCTGGAGCTCGGTCACGGTACCCGGCGCTCCGGTCAGGGGATCGGTTGCCGACTGCGTCTTCGGGAAGGCGATCACTTCCCGGATGTTGGCGGCACCGGTCATGAGCATGACGAGCCGGTCCAGGCCAAACGCCATGCCACCGTGCGGCGGGGCTCCCCAGCCCAATGCGTCGAGCAGAAACCCGAACTTCTCCTGCATCTCCTCCCGGCTCATGCCGAGGAGATCGAGAACCTGCCGCTGGAGTTCCGGCTCATGTATCCGGATCGATCCTCCTCCCACCTCGTAACCGTTGAGTACAAGATCATAGGCACGAGACAGCACGCTGCCGGGATCGGACTTAAGCCGGGGGCGATCGGCATGACGCGGAGCCGTGAATGGATGGTGGAGGGCCTGCCAGCGCTTTTCTTCCGGATCCCACTCAAACATCGGAAAGTCGGTCACCCAGAGCACTTCATAGCCCCGACGGAGAAGACCGAGATCGTGGCCGAGCCGGATCCTCAGCTGGGACAGGGTCTCGTTGACCGTGGCCTGATCACCGGCACCAAAAAACAGCAGGTCACCGGGCCGGGTACCCGTCCGTGACTTTAGCCCGTCGATGAAGTCGGGACTCAGGAATTTCACGATCGGAGAGTTCAGACCGGCTACGCCAGCGTCGGGATCCAGGACGCGGATCCAGGCCAGACCGGAGGCACCTCGGGCCTTCACAAACTCGGTCAACTGGTCGATCTGGCTGCGGGTAACCCGCTCCCCCTCTGGCAGGCGCAGGACGGCCACCCGTCCTCCCGGAGTCCGGGCCGGCTCCCGGAACACCCGAAAGTCCAGATCCCGCGCCAGATCCGAAAGTTCGGTCAGTTCCAGCGGATTACGCAAGTCCGGCTTGTCTGAACCGTAACGCCGGAGTGCTTCGGCGTAGGTGAGGTGAGGAAAAGGATCCGGAAGCGCCACCCCGAGCACCGCCCGGAACAGATGGCGGATCATCGCTTCCATGAGGTTCTGGATGGAGGCCTCGTCGAGGAAGGAGGTTTCGATATCGAGCTGGGTAAACTCGGGTTGGCGATCGGCCCGTAGATCCTCGTCGCGGAAGCACCGGACGATCTGGTAGTACCGATCCAGCCCACCAATCATGAGGATCTGCTTGAACAGCTGTGGCGACTGGGGCAGGGCAAAAAAGTGCCCCGGTTGGGTCCGGCTGGGCACGAGATAGTCACGCGCCCCCTCTGGAGTCGCACGGGTGAGAACCGGGGTCTCGACTTCAAGAAAACCCGCTTGATCCAACCAGCTCCTAAGTTCCCGGGCAATCCGCGCCCGCATCCGCAGGCGGCCCTGCAACTCCGGCCGGCGCAGGTCCAGGTACCGGTAACGCAGGCGGATCTCTTCGCTCGTATCGGTTTCATCGAGGGAAAAAGGCAGGGGTTCGGCCGGGTTCAGGATTTCGAGCTCGCGCACCCGGATCTCGATTCTGCCCGTGGCCAGTTCCGGGTTTTCGGTTCCCGGTGGACGGAGGGTAACCTGTCCCCGGACCCGGATCACGTATTCCGCACGAAGTCGCTCGGCATTTGCGAAGAGAGCCTGATCTTCGGGCGAGAAAACCAGCTGGACCAGGCCCGTGGCATCCCGGAGATCCACGAAAAGGACACCCCCATGATCACGCCGGTGGTGAACCCAACCAGCCAGCCAGATTTCATGGCCGGAAGCCGCCTCCGGGATCAGGCCGCAGGAATGGTCGCGCATGGGAAAACCGGGTAACCCTGGTGTTAGAAAGGCGATTTTAGCTGCTGGGCCGCCTTCACTCAACCGCAGCGCCCACCCGCTCAGGCAGGGGCGCAACGCAATCGGGTCAAACCCGGAACTCAGGAATGGGGAGATTGCGGAGCCGGAGCGGCCGGGGAAGGGGTTGCGGGGGCGGCTGTCGTTGCGGGAACCGGATCCTTTTTAGCCGGGCTGGCCGGAGCAGTCCCCTCCCCGGCAGACGGGGCCGGCGCCGAGGCGGCATCCGGGGTTTTCCCCCCTTCCGCCGATTCATGCACATTGCGCCGCTCACCGGATTTGAAGTCCGTCTCATACCAGCCTTTTCCCTTCAGCCGGAAGACTGTGGCCGACACGAGCCGCTTGAGCGCCGGCCGATGGCAGTGGGGGCATTCCTCAAGGGGCGGGTCGCTCACTTTCTGAAGCGACTCGGTTATCTGACCACAGTCCTCACAGCGATACTCGTAGATCGGCATGGCAAATCACCCCCCCTCCCGGTCACCCGGCCTGGCCGGGATGCGCCCCCGGCCCGGGTCCAACATGGGGATCCGAACCCTCCTGATCAAGTCCCGGCCAGGGCTCAACGCGCATCCGCCTGCGCGATGAAATGATCCATCCGAGCCGCGATCTCCGGCAATGCCTGAGGGTTGAGATACAGCATGTGCCCCGTTGGGTAGTATTCGAAATGGAGATGGGACAGGAACGGGCGCGGGAGTCCCATGTGCATCAGCGTGTAGTGGGTAGCAAAAAACGGTGTCGCCATATCGAAGTAGCCATTATTGGCCATCACCTGAAGCGAGGGATCATTGACCATGGCACGAGCCAGGGCCGGAGCCACGTTCAGGTAACCCATCGTTCCCACGTCTTCATCCAGCTCATGGAGCGGGGGGAAATACTTCCAGTTCCAATCCCCGAACACCCGGTTGCTGTCCTGCTTGTAGATCTCATGGGTGCGGAAGCCGAGACGCCGGGTGACGTAGTTTTCAAAAGTGGCACTGAGTGCCCCCCAGATGTTGGCCGTGGTCGCCCCCAGATCGCTGTTGCCGCCGACCGGAAGGAGTGGCTGCAGTTCGGGGATGGTGAAGCGGGCATCGTAGCGTCCGGTCATGGCATGTCGCGAACCCATCACGCGGCGCATGAAGACCGGCAGGGGGATGCGGAGATCCGCTTTGAGCCAGAGGGAGGCCGGAATGCCGGTGAAATGGGATAACTCAGCGGCCATCCGTTGCCGCGCCGCCGCCGGCAGACGGGCACCTGCAAAAAGGGCACGGCTATAGGGCCCGGCAGCGAAATGTTCCGCCTGACGAACCCAGGTGGCGAGATTGGCGGGCCGTGGGTGGATGCGGTGGTGATACCAGGCCACCGCCGCATAGGAGGGGAAATACAGTACGTAGGGCAGGTCGTTTCCCGGCGCAAAATTGATGGTCGGGAAATCCAGCACCGTCGAGCAGAGGATGATGCCGTTGAGATAGATACCGTCCGAAACCAGGGATTGGCCCAGAACCGCCGAACGGGTGGTTCCGTAACTTTCGCCCAGAAGGAATTTGGGCGAGTTCCAGCGACCGGTCTGGTTCAGGTACTGCTGGATGAAGCGGGTAAAGGTGCGGGCATCGGCATTGACCCCGTAGAAATCCTGTGG
>JAKARN010000071.1 GCA_021828425.1 Pseudomonadota bacterium
CCGAATGTCGCACTGCGCCCGAATCCGCACCAGAGCTACCGTGCCCTCTTCGACGTCACCAAACCCGGCAAGAGTTTCCTCAAGCTCAATCCGGGCCTGAGCCACATTGCCCGCGCCGTGAATACCTTCGTCGCCGCCGGCGTGCCGCTCAGCCATCTGCACTTTGTGGTCATCATCCACGGTCCGGCCACCCCCATCGCCCTGGGTGCACGGACGTTTGAGGCGGTGTTCCATCATCCGGACCCGAACCTCCAGATCATCCAGGACCTCAGCCGGGCCGGCGTGCACATCTACGTCTGCGGGAACGCGCTCGGGGATATGCACTACAACCCGCGAGAGGTCAATCCCCAAATCACAGTCGCCCTCTCCGCCCTCACGACCCTCGTCATGATTGAGGACCAGGGTTACGCCTTGATGCGGATGTGATCGATGGCCCGGGATCGGCGGCGGTCACCGACCGCCGCCGGAACCCGGCGCGATGACCCGTCTTACCCCGGAGACCTTCCATGAATCCGAACACCCACGATTTCCGCTCCCCCGGCCTTCTGGTCCTGGCCTGCGCTCTCCTTGCAACCGGCCTCCTGCCCAGGCCCGTACAGGCCTCGACCCTGCCCTGGAACGGGAAAGTCCACGCACCGCTCTACCGCGAAAGCGTCTTTCCGCCCTGGCAACACGGCCAGAACGATCCCGCCATTCCCACGGGCTTCACGTTCACCGTCCCCGAAGTCGACGACCTCGCCGACTTTCACGGGAATCCCGAAACCGCGAAGCTGGTCCTTTTCGTCGGGGGCAACTACTACTTTGCCATGGCGCCCCTCGTCGACGCCTTCGAAGCCGAGCACCCGCGCCTGCGCGGCCACATCTACTACGAGACCCTCCCCCCCGGAATCCTCACCCGCCAGATGGATCAGGGAGGCGTCATCACGGTCGGCAACATGACCTGGCGTGCGCGTCCCGATGTCTATGCCGCAGGTCTCCTCAAGCTCAAGACGCTGATGCACGAGGGTGCGGTCATTGCCCCCCTCGTGCCCTACGTCACGAACGACCTCGCCATCATGATTCCGGAGGGCAATCCCGGCCGGGTGCGGGGACTGGCCGATCTCGGGCGCCCGGGTCTCCGGCTCGCCATGCCGAATCCCGCCTGGGAAGGTGTTGCGCGCCAAATCCGCCTGTCTCTGCTCAAAGCAGGAGGCCCGGCGCTCGCGCGGGCGGTTTATGCCACCAAGGTCAGGGACGGCCAAACCCTCCTCACCCACATCCACCATCGCCAGACACCGCTCTTCCTCATGCAGGGCCTGGCCCAAGCGGGCGTGACCTGGGCGTCCGAGGCGATCTTCCAGGAACAGGTGGGTCATCCCATCCGCCTGATTCCGATCCCGGCGCGCGACAACACGACCGCAATCTACGCGGCCGCCGTTGTGAAAGGCGCCCCCCACCCCCGAGCCGCCCGGGCCTGGCTCCGCTTTCTCAAGAGTCCCAAAGCCCTGGCCATCCTCGAACGCTACGGGTTCCGTCCCTACCGGAGGCCTTAAGACATGAAGTCCCGAACCGCGCGTGCCGAAGGAGATCCGGCAGACGCCAGACGGCCCGGCTGGGATCTCATCGCCTGGGCACTTCTGATCGTCCGCTTCACGCAGGGCTGGATCTTCTGGGGTGGGGGCAGTCGCCGATTCATCTATGCCCCGCAGAAACTGGATCCCCATGCGGCCAGCTGGATGGCCAACAAACTCCAGACTGCAATCCCGGGCGCCCTCTTCGGGCTGGGATCCGTACTCGCCTACCTCCTCCACCACTTCACCCTGCTCTATGGGGCACTCATCCTTTTCAGTGCCGCCGAACTCCTCTTCGGCGTCTTTCTCATCGCGGGTTTCATGACCCGACTCTCCGCCCTCGTCACGATCGGCTTGAGCATCGCCCTCATGCTGCTCTTCGGCTGGCAGGGGGCCACCTGCATCGACGAGTGGACCATGGCCTCGGCCACGCTCGCCATGGGACTCGCGCTCTTCCTCGGCGGGGCCACGGCCGGATCCGTCGACGGCTGGCTGCTTCGGCGTTCACCCGCGCTCGAGCAGAAGGCCTGGTTCCAATGGCTGGGCAGCGGCGCCTGGCCGGAAGCGAGGCTCAAACGGTGGAGCCTGGTGGGCACACTCGTGGCCGGACTCTTCATCGTGCTCACATATAATTACTATCGGGGTTCCGTCCTCAGTCCCTTCCACGGCGGACCGACCAGCCCCTCACGCCACACCCTCGCCCTGTCCCGTGGCCGGCTCCTCGGGAACGGGACGGTCTCCTTCAGGATGTCGGTCACGGCGGGTACGGCCGCCGAGCCGGCCCACATCGTCCGGATCGGACTTTATGCGCCGGATGGACGGATCGTTGAGCGCTGGGATACCGAAACCCTGGCTCATCTCTCACCGGATCGGATCCACAACGATTTCGCCTACAACCGCTTCCTCCCGGGCTTTATGGGGCTGATCGGGCGGGTCGGAGCGGAGGCCACCCTCACACTGCCACCCGGCCGGTCCCCGCCTACCGGGGTTCCCGGCAGCTATCGGCTGGAGGTGCGGACGGTCAGCGGGGCCCGCTATCTCCTCCCCCTCTCAAGCCCGTCAGGGAGGGAGGCGAAGGCCAGCCAGCCATCCGGACCGGGTCCTGCCCAGGAGGGGGGGCCCGGTTCAGCCTGAAAGAGCCTCGGGAGGGGAAACCCTGTCCCACGGCCGGTGCCGGAGGTCGGGACCGGATATTCGCGGTTTGGGTGGAATGCTGACCGGAGGATGCCAATCTCGAGGATCACCCGGGACTCTGTGAACCTGGAAACGCGTGTTATCCTTCGGATCAACGGAGAGATCCCGCGCGCTCCGACGGGTACGTCCCGGGCCCAAACAGATGCGTCAATATCCTGTTGAGCGCGGATCACCGGTGGGTGAAACAAGCATGGAGTTTGTGGAGGATCAATCATGCGCAAGGCACAATCTGGAATCCTGCTCCTGTCCGTCCTGGTTCTGTCCGGTTGCATCGCAAGCCCGACCTTCCTAAGGCCTGCCGGAAAGGCGATCCCGCTTTCCCGGGTCCGGTTCTACGTAAAACCACACTGGCCCCACCAGAAGGTGGTGATCGCCCGTCTCTACACGGGCGGATATTTGGGCGGATTGAGTTCACTATACGTCGATTGCCGGATTCTCCTCGCACTCCGGAAAGAAGCGGCCCGCATAGGGGCCAATGCCGTTTTGCTGGAAGACCCGCCATCAGCCGGGTACACGGGTGGAATGCCTGATGGAGATGGGGATGGAGAAGATGGTGGCGTCGCCAATGGTTACGGAACCATCGGTCCGGGAGCACCTGGCTATGGCCCTTATAGGTTCTACCCGGTGTATCGGGCCTTTGCCGCCCAAACAGCCACCCCGGGCAGGAAACATGCTTTTGATGTAAACAGCAGGTTCTGTCATTTACCCTGAGCAAGAACCGGACCCGGGGATCGCGTCCAGCCCGTGTTCGTACGGGTACTCAGGGGAATGGGGTGACGGAACGCTTCATCCGGACCCTGAAAGAGCAGCTCTTGTGAATCCGCAGCTTCGACACCGCGACGCCACCCCGTCACCGGCGAGACACCCTGCGCGAGCGGAAACCGCATGGTTTTCGTGCTGTCCGTGAGCCGCTTCGCAGGCTCCCTCTTCTGCAGGCATCCGACAGTTCAGCGATAAAGTCGCTGGATCTCTTCCAGGACAGCGGCTCCCGGGCAAAGTTCCGCATAGGGCAGATCACGCAGCGGTCCGCTCACGGTGTCGTTCAGGGCGTGAAACTCTTCCTGATCCTCGTTGATGTAAAGGAGCCCGGTCACGATTTCGCCACCGGTTCGACGTTCCTGGATGTACTGATAAGCCTCCTCGCGGTTGACGGGGTTGTAATCTTTCGATACTTTTTTCAGAATCACTGTGCTCCCGTCATGCAGTTTCACCGGAATGGCCTCTCCCCCGGCGGAGACCGCTTGAATGGGGATTTTCCGGGGTACAAAATCGGCTTGGGCAGCCGGACGACCAAAGTGTCTCGTATGGGCGTAGCTCTTGGTGGAGCCCTCGTGATCATTGAAGGTGACACAGGGCGAAAGCACGTCCAGAAGCGCGAAACCATTGTGCATCAGGCCCGCCTTGATCAACGGCACGAGCTGGTCCTTGTCTCCGGAAAAACCGCGTGCAACGAAAGTGCCGCCCAGCGCGAGCGCGAGGGTCACCGGGTCGATGGGGGGTTGGCGGTTGATTTCCCCTTTTTTTGCCTTGCTTCCCATATCCGCCGAGGCGGAAAACTGCCCCTTCGTGAGACCGTAGACGCCGTTGTTCTCGATGAGATACAGCATGTTGATATTACGCCGCAAAGCGTGGGCAAACTGCCCCAAGCCAATGGACAGCGAGTCACCGTCCCCGGATATGCCGATGTAATAGAGGTCGCGGTTGGCGGCATTGGCGCCGGTCGCGATGGAGGGCATGCGTCCGTGCACCGCATTGATCCCGTGGGCACCCTCCACGAAATATGCCGGTGTCTTGGAGGAGCATCCGATTCCGCTCATCTTGACGATCACGTGTGGCTGAATGTTCAGTTCCCAGATGGCCTGGATGAGTGCGGCGGTCACGGAATCGTGTCCGCACCCGGCACACAGCGTGGACATGCTGCCTTCGTAGTCGCGGATCGAAAGACCCAGCTCGTTCCGTGGCAGGCCGGAGTGGCTGACTTTTGGTTTTTGCATGAAACTCATGCGGCCTCCCCTGCTTCGAGAGCGGCGCGGATTCCGGAGACAATAAAACGCGAGTCGATGGGCATGCCCCCGTAATGGAGGATCGAAGTGAGCCGGTTCCGGTCCGCACCTGTTTCCAGGAGCAACAGGGATTTGAGCTGGGCATCGCGGTTCTGTTCCACCACAAAAACCCGGGTGTGCTGCTCGAGGAATTTCCCGACTTCGGAACTGAACGGGAAGCTCCGTACCCGGAGGTAGTTCAGTTCAATCCCCTCGCGGGCCAGTCGGTCGAGCGCCTCGAGTACGGCCGCATCGCAGCTGCCGACGGAGATCACCCCGGTCGTCAGGCCATCCTTTCTGCGCACGACCGGCGCCGGAACCAGTGTTTTCGCATGGTCATGCTTCCGCTTCAGACGATCCAGAACCTCCTGATATTCGGCAGCATCTTCGGTGTAGGTCCCGCGGGCGCTGTGGCCGGAACCACGGGTGAAATACGCGCCGGCAGGGTGGACACCGGGCAGGGTACGCTGCGCAATGCCATCCCCATCGCGATCCGTATACCGGTGGAAGTGCGGCCTGTCGCGCAACTCGCCGGGCGTACACACCTTGCCGCGATCCGGCATCCGGCGATCATCCCAGGAGAGCTTCGGCACCATCCAGTCATTCATGCCGATATCGAGGTCGGACAACACCATCACCGGCGTCTGCAGTCGCTCGGCAAGGTCAAAAGCCGCAACCGCCATGGAAAAGCATTCCGCCGGGTCTGCCGGGAACAGCAGAACATGACGGGTATCGCCGTGGGAGGCATAGGCCGCAAGCAAAAGATCCGCCTGCTGGGTACGCGTGGGCATCCCCGTGGAAGGGCCGGCACGCTGCACGTCGAAGATCACTGCCGGGATTTCCGCGTAATAGCCAAAGCCCAGAAACTCGTTCATGAGCGAAAGACCCGGTCCACTGGTCGACGTGAAGGCGCGCGCACCATTCCAGCCCGCACCGAGCACCATCCCGATGGCCGCCAGCTCATCCTCCGCCTGGGCAATGCAGTAGCGCCGCTGCCCGCTAACCGGATCCTTGCGGTAGCGATCGCAGAAATCCTTGAAGGCATCCATCAGCGAGGTTGAAGGCGTGATCGGATACCAGGCGCCGATGGTGGCACCCGCATAGACACATCCCAGCGCAGCCAGGGTGTTGCCATCGGCCAGGATATAGTCGGCGGTTGCGTTCATCCGTTCGAGCCGGATCGGCAGCGGGCAGTGGAAATGCCGGGTTGCGTACTGGTATCCCAGCTCGACCGCTCGGAGATTGTCAGCGACGAGCTTGGGTTTGTCGGCATAGATCTCCGTGAGCAGGGTTTCCAGCACACCGGGCTCCAGAGCCAGAAGGGCCGCCAATGCACCCACATAACAGATATTTTTCATGAGAATACGTGCGCGCGGACTGGTGAACGCTTCGTTCACCAGTTTTGCCAGGGGAATCCCGATGAGAGTGACGTCCTCGCGCGCGAACTCCGCCTCGCGGGGCCAGGTGGAATCGTACAGGAAGTAGCCGCCGGAACGGACCTCCGCGAGATCACGGGCATAGGTCTGGGCATTCATCGCCACCAGGAGATCCACATCACCCGAGCGGGCGAGATGACCGTCACGGCTCACACGGACCTCGTACCAGGTGGGCAATCCCTGGATATTGGAAGGGAAGAAATTCTTCCCCACAACCGGAATCCCCATCCGGAAAATCGCTTTCATCAACAGCCCGTTGGCGCTGGCCGAGCCGGTGCCATTCACGTTCGCGATCTTGATGACAAAGTCGTTCACGTGTGCGCTCATGCGTTCACCGGCCCTGCGTATCGAACGCATAAGGAATCTTCACGGAAGACTTCTGCATGTCCCATGCGGCAGTCGGGCAGCGTTCCGCACAGAGACCGCAGTGCACACACTGGTCCTCATCCTTCACCATCACGCGGCCGGTCTGCGTCAAGGGCTCCGAAACGAACAGCGGCTGTGCGCGATTGTTGGCCGGGGCTTTGAGACGTCCACGCAAATCCTCCTCCTCCCCATTGACGGCCAGAGTGAGACAGGCGGTGGGGCAAACGTCTATACAGGCGTCACATTCGATGCATTTCGGCGCGAAGAAAACCGTCTGGATATCACAGTTGAGACAGCGCTCGACCTCCACCTGGGTCTGTTCGGCTGTAAACCCCATCTCGACCTCGATCCTGATGTCCTTGAAGCGCTCCGCAAGACCCACATGCGGCACCTTGCGTCGCCCCGAAGCGTCATAACGGTTGCTGTAACTCCACTCGTGGATGCCCAAGATCG
>JAKARN010000072.1 GCA_021828425.1 Pseudomonadota bacterium
TCAAGTCGGCCTACAGCAAGACCGTGGGACGCATGGGGCACCATGAGTACAAGGCCCGCCACATCCTGGTCAAGACCCAGGCCCAGGCCCAGGCCATCATCGTCGATCTGGAACATGGCCAGCATTTTTCCACCCTCGCCAAAAAATTCTCCGAGGATACGACCGCCGCGGACGGTGGCGAACTCGGCTGGGTGAGCGCGAGCCAGGAGACCCCGCCCTTTGCCGCAGCCCTCCGGAAACTCAAGGTCGGGCAGTACACGCGTGTTCCCGTGAAGACCCAGTTCGGCTGGCATGTCATCGAGCTTCAGGGCAAGCGGCCGATCACCCCGCCCAGTTTCAAGCAAATGCACACCCGGCTGCTCAACGTGTTGCGGAACAAGGAAGTGACTGACTTCATCACCCGGCTGCGCAGCCAGGCCAAGGTCAAGATCCTGCTCAAGCCCAGCGCGGCTCCGACGGGACCGGCCTCTCCCCCCGCCGTACCGGCCAAGCCCTGAGACCCGAGGTGGGGTACGGGCTCGCCCCGTACCCCACCGGTCATGCCGGCCCCGGACCGGAAGGGTCCCGGGAAGGCCTGATCCAGTCGCGGAACTCCTCTTCCATCACGATCCGGGTTCCGTACTCCCGTGCCTGGTCGAGCTTGCTCCCGGGGTTTTCCCCCACGATGAGGTAGCTCGTTTTTCGGGACACCTGGGAGGAGACGGTCCCGCCCAAGGCGCGGATGGCGGATTCGGCCGCATCCCGGGTGAGTGTCGTCAAACGGCCGGTCAACACGAAAAGTGCGCCGGCGAAGCGGGATCCGGATGTGGGAGGTGCCGGGTGGGGCCAGCTGATCCCGGCCGCCCGGAGGCGCCCAATCACCTCGCGGTTCCCCGGATCGTCGAAGAACAGGCGGATATGGTGACCGATCATGGGGCCGATTCCGGAAATCGCACAGAGATCGTCCACTCCCGCCTCCTGGATGGCCTCGAGGCTGCCCAGGGAACGGGCCAGAAGCTCGGCCGTGGTCTCGCCAACCTCCCGGATCCCCAGCGCATAGAGGAAACGGGCAAGGGTGGTCTCACGCGAAGCCTGGATCGCCAAGACCAGCTTTTCCGCCGAGCGGCCGCCCATGCGTTCGAGTCCGGCCAGCGACTCGGCCGTGAGGGCATAGAGGTCGGCCGGGGTCCGGACCCGGTCCGTCCGTACCAGCTGGTCGATCAGCTTTTCACCCAAGCCATGGATGTTCATGGCCTCCCGGGAGGCGAAATGACGAATGGCCTCCCTTTTCTGGGCCGGACAGTGAAGCCCGCCGGCACAGCGAATGAGGATTCCGCCCGGATCCCGTTCCACGGGGGATCCGCAGACCGGGCAAGAGGCCGGCTCCGGAACGGGAGGCGGTCGGGATCCTGACTCGGCCACCACGGACCGGACGATTTCCGGGATGACGTCGCCGGCCCGGCGCAAGACGACCCGGTCCCCCACCCGGATGTCCTTGCGGTGCATTTCGGAGACATTGTGGAGACTCGCATGGACGACGCGCGCGCCCCCCACGAAGACCGGGGTCACCCGCGCCACAGGCGTGAGAATCCCGGTCCGGCCGACCTGGAACTCGATTGCCTCGACCCGGGTCCCGGCCTCCTCGGACTCGAACTTGAGTGCCACAGCCCACCGCGGGGCACGGGCCACAGCCCCGGCCCGCTCCTGTTCCCGGCGGTCATTCAATTTGAAGACCACGCCGTCAGCCTCGAAGGGCAGAGATTCGCGGCGCGCGTTCAGTTGCTCGAAATAACGCCAGCAGGCCTCGATGCCTCCAAGCCTCCGGACCTCCGGGCTCACCGGGAAACCGGCTTCCCGCAGCCAGGCCAGAAGCGCATCCTGAAGCCCGGGCACGTCAGCCTCGGGCCCCTGGCCGACCCCGTAGGCGGAAAATGCCAGCGGTCGGCTGGCCGTGATCCGGGGATCCAGTTGTCGAAGACTTCCGGCCGCCGCATTCCGGGCATTGACGAAACCGCGGCCGCCTCCCGCCTCGAGCTCGCGGTTGAGGGTGGCAAAGGCCTCCCGCGGAAGGTAGATCTCGCCGCGCACCTCGAGACGGTGCGGCCAAATCCCCGGTCTCAGCCGGAGCGGGATCGATCGGATGGTCCGCACGTTGGCCGTGACCTCCTCTCCGGTCATCCCATCGCCCCGGGTGGCCGCACGGACCAGCACCTGGTCCTCGTACAAGAGACTCACGGCGAGACCATCGATCTTGGGTTCGCCGACATAGTCAAGCGGCCGGTCGGAGGGCAATCCCAGCCGTTCATGGAGACGCCGGTCGAAATGACGGAGCCCGGCTTGGTCCAAAACCTTCTCCAAAGACAGCATCGGCGGATCGTGACGGATCGGGACGAGGTCCGATCGCGGGGCGCCCCCGACGCGATGGGTCGGCGAATCCGGGCGGTCCCACTGGGGAAACTCCCGCTCGAGTGCTTCGAGCTCCCGCCAGTGGCGGTCATACTCGGCATCCGTCCAGAGGGGCGCATCGAGGACGTAATAACGGTAGTCGTGCTCCGTGATCTCGGCCCGGAGCGTCTCGATCCGCTGCCGTGCCACCTCCGGATTCATCCCGCCCGCCGGATCCGGTCAGGCCTGCTCGGCCATCCGGACCGCTTCATCGAGGTCGACTGCCACAATGCGGGAGACCCCCGGTTCCTGCATGGTGACCCCGACCAGTCCATCTGCCGTCTCCAAGGACAGCTTGTTGTGACTGATCAGGATGATCTGGAGGTGTTCCGAGAGTTCGCGCACGAGGGCCGCGAAGCGAAGAATGCTGGATTCATCCATCGGGGCATCCACCTCGTCCAGCATGCAGAACGGGGCGGGATTGAGCCGGAAGATCGCGAAGATGACGGCAATGGCGGTGAGCGCCTTCTCTCCACCGGACAGCTGGCTGATCGAGACCGGCCGTTTTCCGGGCGGCCAGGCGAACAGTTCGACGCCCGCCGTCTCCTCGCTGTCTCCCACGCGCCGGAGCTCCGCCTGCCCTCCCCCGAAAAGGCGCGGGAACAGCTGTCTCAGTCCCTGGTTGACCTCCCGGAACGTGGCATCGAAACGGGTCCGGCTTTCCAGGTCGATCTTCTGGATCGCCTCCTGGAGCAGGGTCAATCCCTGCGTGATGTCACGGATCTGTGCATCCAGGGCCTCCTGCTGGACCCGCTCGCTTTCATAATCCTCGGGTGCCCGGAGGTTGACCTCCCCCAAACGCTCGATCTTCCGGCCCAAGGTCTCGATCTCCTCCTCGATCGCATCGGCCGTGTCGGTGTCGGACACGGCGAGGCTCCAGTCGCACTGGCTGCGCTCGGCCCGGATGGCAAGCTCCGCCAGGCGGCTTTTCCAGTCCTGGGCCTCGAGCCGGCATTGTTCGAGCACGCTGCGGACGGCTTCGTACTGGCGGGTCGTCCCGGTGCGCTTCTGTTCGAGTTCGGCTTTCAACTGTTCACCCGTCTCCCGGGCCGAGCGCACTGACTCGAGCCGCTCCTGGGCCGAGTGGAGTTCCGCCACCCAGCGTTCGGGGCCATCCTCCGCCGCAACGTTCGACTGCTCCGCCCGCAGCCATTCATCCAGCCGTCGCAGCTCCCTCTCCAGTTCGGAAAGACGGGCTTCCGTCTCCGTCCGCCGTCCCCGGACCGCTTCGACCTCGACCGCAAGGCGCTCGCCGGCCACTTCCAGCTCATGCTCGTGCTCGGCCACCGCCCGGGCTTTTCGTGCCCGCTCATCGCACTCGGCCCGAACCGTCTCCCGCTCGGCCGCCAGCCGCTCGGCCGCATCGGCCACGGTGGCCATCCGGTCTTCCGCCTCGGCGGAGGCTGCCTCGGCCTCCGCCAGACGGAGGGCAAGTTCCTCCAGGCGTTCCGTGAGTTCCGTGCGTGATTTCAAGGCAGCCTCCCGTTGCCGTTCTTCCTCCGCCAGCTCGAGATCAAGTTGAATGAGCCGGGCGCGGATCTCCATCAAATGTCCCGCCTCATCGGCGTTCCGGGCCTCGAGACCGGAAACGCGCCGGGCGAGATCCAAAACCGATGCCTCGCTCTTCTCCAGGCGACCGTGCTCTGCCGTGCGTCGGGCTTCGAGCTCGACCCTCCGTTCTTCGAGCGCGCGGATCTCCCGGTCATAGGCAAAGACCGAGCCCAGCCCCCGGTCTCCCCGGTGGATCGCCATCCAGTGACGCCCCACCACGACTCCCTGGGGGGTGACCCAGTATTCCGACCGCCCGAGTTCCTGGCGCCGGGAGAGCGCTTCCCCGACCGAAGATGCCTGCCGCATGCCGTCCAGGAAAGCGGCCATGTCCATGCTCTGACTCCGGATGGGGGAGGCGGCCGATGCGGGTTGCGGGGAGGAGGTGAGGCCGGTCGCCGGTTCGATCAGCATGGCGGAACTTCCGGGCAGCTCCGCAAAGGAGTCCGCAAAGGGTTCGAGCGCATCGACACAAACAGCCTTGAGGCGCTCCCCGAGGACCGCCTGCGCCATGGCTTCGAATCCGGCCTCGACCTCGATCCGTTCGACGAGGCGCGGCCGGTCCGCGAGCCCCTTCTCTGCAAGCCAGCCCCGGATCTCGTCTCCCTCGAAGGCAAGCGCAGCCTCGCGGAGCTGCTCCTGCGCCTGCAGGCGACCTCTGGCCTGCTCGAGGGCCCGCTCGGTCTCGCGGAGTTCCGCTTCGCATTCGTGGACCCGGACCCGGGCCGACTCGAGGCTTTGCTTGAGCTCGGCGAGCCCCGCCTCCCGTTCCGTCTTCTCCCGGAGCCCGGCCTCATGCTGAGCTCCCACCTGGTCCCGCTTCCGGCGCAGCGCATCGGTCCCCCCGCCGGTGAGCCGCTCCTCGCACTCGCGGAGCTGGTTTTCGAGCTCGCTTCGCTGTTCTTGAACATGTTCGGCATTGACCCGGCCCACCTCCGCATCCCGCCGGGCCTGCGCCAGATCCTCCCGGAGGAGGCCCAGGCGTTCGTCCAGGCGACGGCGTTCTTCCTCCCGGGACTGGAACCCGGCCTGGGCCCGGGTCGACTCCTCCCGGGTGGAGGACCGTGCTTTCCGGCTCTCGTCGAGCCTCGCCTCGAGCTGCGCCAGGCTTGCCTGCTCCCCAGCCAAACGCTCCCGGAGCCGTTTTTGCTCGGCCTCAAGCCGTTCGTGCTCCTGGGCCCGGTGCTGGCGTTCCAGTTCACGGGTCTTCTCGCGGGTCTCGATCTCGTGGATCTTCTGTTCGAGCCGGCGGCATTGGGACTGGGCCTTGTCGTAGTCGGCCATCAGCTCGCGTTCGCGCTCTCCCTGGACGATGAACTCGACGTCGATCCCCGCCTGGACCGCTTTCACCTCCTCCAGCCTCTGTTCCGCCTCGCGGACCCGTCCGTCGGCGTCTTCGAGGCTGCGCGAAAACTCCCGCTTTTGCAGGATGAACAGGCGGCTCGTCTGGGTGCGACGGCTTTCGCGAAGGGTCCGGAAACGTTCGGCCTGGCGGGCCTGCTGGGCGAGTTGACCCAGCCGCTTCGTGTGCTGGTCCCGGATCTCGCGGACCGACTCCAGGGTCTCGGTCGTCTGCTCGATCTTGGCCAGGGTTTCCCGGCGGCGCTCCTTGTACTTGGACACGCCGGCGGCCTCTTCCAGGAAACTCCGCCATTCCTGGGGGTGGAGATCGATGAGCCGGGAGATCGTGCCCTGCTCGATGATGGCATAGCTCCGCGGTCCAAGACCGGTACCGAGGAACAGGTCGGTGATGTTCCGGCGCAGGCACAAGGAGCCGTTCAGGTAGTACTGGGAGACCCCGTCCCGGCCGACTTCACGACGGACCGAAATCTCGCTGAAGGCCGCATACTCGCCTCCCAGACGCCCGTCACTGTTGTCGAAGACGAGTTCGACCGAGGCCCACCCGGCCCGATCCCGGGCATGGGAACCGTTGAAGATGACGTCCGGCATGGCGTCGCCCCGCAGGTTCTTGGCCGAGCTTTCACCCAGGACCCAGCGAACCGCATCGATGAGATTGGACTTGCCGGCTCCGTTGGGTCCGGTGATGGCCACGACGGGTTTCGGAAACTCCAGGCTTGAGGGATCGGCAAAGGACTTGAACCCGCTCAGTCTGATTTTTTGTAGCCGCATGCCGCCTCGGACCCGTATCGGGAAACCCCGTGAAAGTGTAAATTGATCATTCCGCGCTTTTCCCACCTGGCCAGATCCGTGACCCAAAGCCCGAGCCGCCTACTGTCCACCTTCCCCAACCCGGAGCCCGGGCGGGACTACCTCATCCGGATGGAAATCCCGGAGTTCACCTGCCTCTGCCCGCTCACCGGTCAACCGGACTTCGCCGTGCTTCACCTCGCCTACATCCCGGACGGGCTCTGTCTCGAACTCAAGGCGCTCAAGCTCTACGTCTGGTCCTTCCGGGACGAAGGGGCGTTTCATGAGGCGGTGACCAACCGCATTCTAAACGACCTCGTGACCGCCTGCCAGCCGCGCTATCTCCGAGTGGAGGCCTGTTTCCACGTCCGTGGGGGAATTCGCACGACGGTCCTGGCCGAACACCGCAAGACGGGCTGGAGCGGCCCTCTGCCACTCCGGGACCCCGACCCCGCACGGGATTCCTTGATCTGAGCCCGGGAACCTCCGCTCCCGGGGATTCATCTGGCGGGCCGAGACTGCTATAATTCCGGTTTAGCCAAACGGATTCATTTCCAAGGCCCCACCAGGCACACCGATGTCCCCCAGCAAAAAAACCACGCGCCCCGCGCCTTCTGGAAACGGATCGAAACCCCGGAACACACGTGCTCCAAAGGCTCTCAAAAAGGGCAGGACCCGCTCTCCGGAACCCGCCTCCCGGCCCGCGAAAGATTCGCCCGACTCCTCCTTTTTGAGCACGCTCGGGGAGGGCATCGCGCCGTATCCGCTCCGCGAGGGCGAGAGCTACATGAATGCCGCGCAGAAGGAGCACTTCCAGCGGATTCTCACGACCTGGAAGCAGGATCTCATGGAAGAAGTCGACCGGACCGTCCATCACATGCAGGACGAGGCCATGAATTTCCCGGATCCCAACGACCG
>JAKARN010000073.1 GCA_021828425.1 Pseudomonadota bacterium
CCCCCGTAGGAATGTCCCACCGCTGCAATGCGTTTCGGATCAACCAGCCCCCTGTCCTCCAACATGCGGATACCGGAAATCACATCACGGTCGGGACCCCTCCCGGGATCACGGTAGATGGCATGTTCATGGGCATTACCCAGGTTGTCACTCCCCCGGTAGTTGGGCTCAAATACCAGAAAGCCATGCGCGGCAAAGAGGTCACGCAAGGGCCCAATTTCATCCGCGTCGAAATTTTCGGTTGATGCAGCCTCCGGGCCACCATGGCTATAAACCACGAGGGGGTACCGTTGTCCAGGACGATAGTCGTCCGGGTAAGTCAGGATGCCATCGTTGATTTGGCCATCCGGCGCCCGCCAGGTCACCTGGACACTACGGGGATAACGGTAGGCGGCAAAGGATCGATTCAAGTGGGTTAAGATCACCGGACGGCTGTCCAGGCGACGCAAGAGATAAAGTTCCGGCGGTCGCGTGGCCGAATCAGCGACGAAGGCAACCTGGCCCTGCGCAGAAACGGCAAGCTGAGTGGGATTGAGAGCACCGAGATCCAGGGCATGTCCCACCCCTCGCAACGGTTGCAGGTAGATCCGGCTGCCGACCCGGTCGTTGGCCAATGCCAGCAGGCCTTGACCGTCGGGTAGCCAGGCGTAGGTCGTTGCGACATCCCGATCAAGGTCGGCACTGACATCCCGACCATCCCCACCCCGGAGCGTAGTCACGAACACATCCATATCGCTCACCGGGCCTGGGCCATGGGGATAGAGGTAGGCGATTGCGTCACCCCGGGGGGCAAAGGATGGGGTGTACTCATAGCGGGTGTGATGGGTCAATACCCGTGCCTTGCCGTTTGCCACATTCACAACCACGATGGTGGTTCGGTCGGTATCGGCATCGTCGGCATCGGCCTGCCGTGTGTAGGCAAGCCAGTGCCCGTTGGCCGACCAGGTGGGTGCCGTGATGGACCCCGCAAAAGGCGGGGCGTTTTCAAGCACGCTGGTCGAGCCCATGGTCAGGGGTCGTGTTTTTCCACTGGACAGTGTCAACAACCAGATTTGAGCGGGCACCGGAGGGCGGGTGATCTCGTAGTCATCATCATGAATGGGAAAGAGGTCATGACCGGTTCGGCGGTCCCAGGCACTGAGCACCGGGTTGTCCGGCGTGACGTAGGCGATGGTCCGTCCATTCGGATTCCAGGCAAACTGGAGCACGCCATTGGGTGCGTGGGTCAGGCAGCGGGGTGTCGCGCCGGCGAAGGCCACGTCATAGACCTGTGGCTTCTCCCGCCCCACCCGGGCCAGGAACGCGACGCGGTGGCCGTCGGGGGCCCACCGCGGCATATGCAGATCATGCAGTCCACGGACCCAGGCAACCGATTTTCCGCCGGCCGTGGAAACGATCCGCAAGGTGGTGTCATAGCGGTTATAGACGAAATCAGGCCGGATGCTGACAAAGGCGAGTTGTCGACCATCCGGAGAAAACCGGGGCGAGACGAGCTTGACCAGCTGGCGGTAAGTCCGGAGGTTCGTGGGACGCAGCGCCAAAGCCCCGGGTGCGGCCACTACCAGGAAACCGAGCCAGGCCCCGAGCCCGATTCGCCAATGCTTCATGGAGTCGACTCCCAACCGGTGAGCCTCCCATTCTACGTGAGGCCTCCGGTCGGGGAAACAAAAGTCGCAGCCCCGGCCTTGAAGCATGCCTGTTTCTGCTTTGAGGGGGAAAACCGACGGGGCCTTGGAAACACCAGCACAGCGTTTGTACATATAATATTTATTATTAAAACAATATCTTATAATACATTTCTCATTTTATCCTCACATTTTTTGCATGTGCGATGAAGCCGTACAGACGGACTAAAAACCCTTCCGGATTGAAGGCCAAGCCGTCCACAAATATTCCAGACCCGAGAAAATCGTGAACAGGGCCGCCAAATCGAGCAGACCGAGACCGATCGGAAGACCCATGGAACGCCAGACGGGACTCACGGCCAGGAGGATCACGATCGCAAGCATCTGTGCCCCGGTTTTGATTTTGCCGAGTGGTTTGACAGGGATCTGGACGCGATCTCGGCTGGCGGCCAACCATTCGCGCAGCCCGGAAACGGTAAACTCGCGTCCGATGATAATGAGCGCAGGAAGCACGAGCCACCAGTCTGGAAATTCCTGGACAAGGAGCAAGAGCGCCGCAGAGACCATCATCTTGTCGGCGATCGGATCAAAAAGCGCGCCAAAACTGCTGTTTTGCGCAAGACGCCTCGCCAGGTACCCATCCAACCAGTCGGTCAGTGCCGCCAAGGCAAAAATCAGGGCTGCCCAGAGATGGGCAGAGGGCACGGGAAGCCAGAAGGCGGCCACGAACGCCGGGATGAGGACGATCCGCAACAAAGTCAGCCCATTGGGAAGTTTCATGACGGGTTCCTCTCATGAAAATGCTGGAAAATCCGCTGGGCCAAAGATCCCCCGATGCCTGGCACCTGCGCAATCTCGACCTCGGTTGCGGTCTTCAGTCCTCCCAAGCCTCCAAAGGCTGCGAGCAGGAGTCCCCGTCTTTTGGGTCCAAGCCCCGGAATATCCGCCAGCGAAGAACGGATCCCTTTCATTCTCCGCCGCTGCCGGTGTCCCTCAATGGCAAAACGGTGGGATTCGTCGCGGACTTGCTGCAAGAGATGAAAAGCCGGGTCATGTGGTTCCCATCGTTCTTCGCCTCCCCCACCCTGTCGGAGAATCCGTTCTGCTCCAACCCGTCGTTCGGGACCCTTGGCGAGCGCCAGTACCGTAAGGTCCGGGGTCCCCAATTCGGCCAGGCACTGTTCCGCAATCCGCAACTGACCCACGCCACCGTCGATCAGAAGCACGTCTGGCCAGGGCCCGGACTCGCGCACCAGACGGGAGAAGTAGCGGTGGAGGGCCTCATCGAGAGCTGCATAATCATCCCCCGCGGTCCGGGATCGGATGACAAAGCGCCGATAATCCGATTTCACCGGACCCCGGGATTCGAACACCACACAACTCGCGACCGTCTCTTCTCCGAGGGTGTGACTGACATCAAATCCCGCCATCCGCTGGATCGGCTCTGCGGTTCCCAAACGCTCAGACAGAGCCTGGAAACGTTCCTGGAGGAGAACGTGACCCGCGGCACGGCGATCCAGCGCCAGCTTGAGATTCTGCCGGGTCATGTCGGTCCAGAGATGGGCAGGATGGGTCTTGGGCAGGCTCAGTTGTACCCGGTGGCCCGAACGTTTACCCAAGACCTCCTCCATGAGCCGCCCCTCGTCCGGCTCGAGCGGAATCTCCACCAGGATGCGGTCCGGCACATCCTCATCGTAAAACTGCATCAAAAAGCCGGTGAGCAAATCCACGGGCTCGACGGGTCCCTCCACCACCGGGAAAAAACACCAAGTCCCCAGGTTTTTCCCTTCCCGAATCCGGGTGACACCGACACCACACAAGTTTTCCCGTATTTCCAGGAGGATCGTATCGACATCACCCGCCTCCAGGACAATGGCGTCCTGTTCGCGTGTCTGACGCAAGCGGGCAATCAGGTCACGGAAGGCGGATGCCCGCTCATAGTCCAAAGACTCGGCGCTGTCCTCCATGCGGGCATACAGATGGTCCAACAGATTGCGACTTCGCCCTTCCAGTACCTCCAAGGTATCATTGAAGTCCCGCCGGTAATCCGTTTCGCTGATACGTCCCACGCAGGGAGCCGAACAGCGGCCAATCTGATGCTGCAGGCAGGGCCGTTTTCGGTTCCTGAAAAACAGGTCCGTGCAGTTACGGAGGTGGAAGAGCTTTTGCAGGTCAACCAGGGTCTTCCGGACCGTTCCGGCATCCGGGTAAGGTCCGAACAGTCGTCCCCCCGGGGGTTGTCGGCCCCGGTGGAAGACCAGACGGGGGAAGCCCAGGCTGTCTTCGACGCGGATATAGGGATAACTTTTGTCGTCGCGGAGCACGATGTTGTAGCGCGGCCGTGCATGCTTGATCAGATTGCTTTCGAGCAAAAGGGCCTCGACCTCTGACGGCGTTACGGTAAAATCAATTTCCGTCACCTGTTCCAACATTCTCCGGGTCTTGATCCCCGCATGCACGGGATCCAGATAGCTTTTGAGACGCTGGCGCAGGCTTTTGGCCTTGCCCACGTAGAGGAGAGCGCCCTGTTGACCGTACATCCGGTATACCCCGGGTGCCTGAGGAGCACCGGCCATCACTTCACGCACGGGGGATGGGCGACTCCTCCCCGGAGCGACCTCTTTGTTGCCCATGCTTCTTTCAGCCATAAAACAAGTTGACGGAATACCGCTCCGGGTCCACCCGCAAAACACGGTGGTGATTGGTGTCGGCCACAAAAACCCCCCACGGCGTGGCCAGGATTCCCTCCGGCTCATTCAGTGATTCGTCCAAGGGCAGGTTATGAATTTTCCCCTTGTCCAAATCCAGGATCTTGATCTTCGAGTTGTAGGAATCGGCAATCCAGAGTTCGGTGCCGACCTGGGTCACAGCCAGAGGATGCTGCAGGCGGGCCGCCCGGAGACTGCCGTTGCGGTCACCAAAGTCAAAAAGTCCATGCCCAACCAAGGTTGTCACTTCCCGGCGCGCCATCTCCAGAGCCCGAATCGCCGAGCTCTCCGAGTCGGCCACATACAGCCGGTCGTCGGCACCCCCGCCAAGACCCGAGGGCTGGGCAAACGCAGCATCGTCGTAGGAACCATCGACCAGGGCTTCCTGACCCGTCCCGGCCAGAACCCCACCGGATCCCTGAATGGGATCGTACGTCCAGATCTGGTGGGATCCGGCCATGGCCAGGTAAAGCACCTGGTCCCGGATCGTGAGGTCCCAGGGGGAGTTGAGGTGCATCCCGTGGGGCAGCGGTCGGGAGACGCCGGGCCTGAACCGGTCCCGCGCCTGGGTTCCGTCGCCAAGGACGGTCCGAACCTTGCCTTCTCGCAACTCAAGGATCCGCACGGCATGATTTGCGGTATCCGCAACCCAAATGGTCTTTTGATCGACGGCGAGCCCGCGTGGTTCATTGAAACAGGCGGAATCTCCCGTTCCGTCAGATAGTCCGGCCTGTCCACTCCCCCAGCGGCTGGTCTCGGTTCCTGAAACATCGACCGACACGACCTGGTGGTGTCCCGTGTCGGCAATCCACAGACAATCCGCGCCCCAGGCCAACTTGGTCGGAAAGCTCAGTGGAATTCCCGCTGGCGACGGGGTTTCCGGAAGCGCGAAATCACGGGCCGGGTTCTCCCTCGCCTCGGACAGGAGACGGTCGATGGCCTCCACAAGCGCGCCCCGTTGCCCCTCGCCCGAGGTGGCAAACGCCACCCGGCCTTGATGATCCAGAAGCACCAGGGTAGGCCAGGCACGGATGCCATAGGCCTGCCACAGATGCATGGAGGCATCGTGAATGACCGGATGACGGATGTCATAACGCTGGAGCGCTAACCGCACCTGCTCATCCTTCTTTTCCTGGGTGAACTTCGGCGAGTGGACCCCGATGACCAACAGACGATCGCCGTATCGGGTTTCCAGGAAACGCAGGTCGGGCAGGACATGCAGGCAGTTGATGCAGCAGTAGGTCCAAAAATCGAGGAGGACCACCCGCCCCCGGCAATCATCAAAACGGAGTGGGTCCGCCACGTTGAACCAGACGCCGTCCGCAGGGAAATCCGGGGCCCGGGTGCGCTCTTCAAGAAAAGGCATGTCAGCGGGCCGGCGGGAGTTCGGCGCCGGATTCTTCCGGAATCAGCCCATGGTTCCACGCTTCACGCAGAAGTTCCACGGGTGTCCGGACACCGAGCTTTTCATAAATCCGGTGCCGGTAGGTGCGAACCGTCCCCGGACTGATATGCAGGAGGTTACCAATATCCTTGGCGTTGCGCCCCTGGCAGGTCAGAGTGAGAATCTCCGTTTCGCGGCTGCTCAGGCTGGGTGTGGGACTGCCGGTCGGGTCACCCACTGCATGGGTGAGGGCGTAGTCCTTTGCCACATCCCGACTGATATAACGCTTGCCCGACCGAACGGCCAGAACGGCCTCCACCACCTCATCGGATGCGCAATCCTTGCTGAGATACCCTCCCGCGCCAGCAGCCAAGAGGTGGCTCGGATAGGGTTCCTGTCCCGAAACGGAAAGCGCGATCACGGCGGGTGGGTTTTCCAGCATCCGGAGCCTCCGGGTCGCTTCGAGTCCTCCCATACCGGGCATGTGGATATCCATCAGCACCACATCAGGCCTTAGTTTTTTCGCGAGAACCAGGCCTTCCTCCCCCGTCGCAGCCTCCCCCACGACCTCGATTTCATCGCATTCGCCGAGAATCCGGCGGACACCCGCCCGGATGAGCTGCTGATCATCAATCAAAAGAACACGGGTTGAAATCATGGGTCACCCCGAACGGCCTGGCTCTACCTTACTCGAGCTTTTCTTGGACGTCCATATAAAGGCTGACGGCCTCTCCGAGACCCCGGGTTCCCACCGGATGGATTGGAAATCCGGTCTCCGATTGACTGATCCCGGCAGGTGAAGCTTCTGCTTCCCTCAGGGCACGGGCACCATGAATCAAATCCGGCGTCCAGAAACCATGAGCGAGGGCACCCTGGATCCCACGCATCAGGCGGTCCGCGGCCTCGTTCCAGCCGATGTGGCGTAACAGCATCTCCGCCGAGAGCAAAAGCGAACAGGGATTGGCCGTATCGGTGCCGGTCAGATCGGGTGCCGTACCATGGGTCGCCTCAAAAACTGCAACCCCATCCCCGATATTCGCACCCGGGGCAATTCCGATTCCACCGACCTGAGCGGCGAGCGCATCCGATAGATAGTCTCCGTTGAGGTTGAGTGTGGCAATCACGTCATACTGTCCCGGATTCAAAAGCGCCTGCTGGAAGAAGTTGTCCGCAATCAGATCTTGGAAATGAACGGGAGAACCCCCGTCCGGATGGGGAATCCACAGCCCCCGGGTTCCGGAACGCGGTT
>JAKARN010000001.1 GCA_021828425.1 Pseudomonadota bacterium
TCTTGATCCGCAAATTGTGTTCGGCCGCAAAGGACTCGATCGCATCGACCGGACAGGACGCACCAAACAGGTGGACCGGGACGATGCCCCGTGTTTTCGAGGTAAGACGCCGGGCCGCATCTTCCAGGTCAATCAGGTAGGTCCGGGGATCGACGTCACAAAGCACCGGGACCAGCCCCGTCTGCAGGGCCATGCTCGCTGTCGCAAAAAAGCTGAACGAGGGCATGAGGATCTCGTCTCCGGGCTCGAAGACGGCTGCATAGGCGAGGTGCAAGGCGGCGGACCCGTTGGCACAGGTCACTGCATGGCGGGCGCCGACCCGTTCGGCGAAAGTCCGCTCGAAACGGTCACATTCCACCCCCTGCCGGAGTTGTCCGGAGCGGAGTACTTGTAGGGCCGCCTCGATTTCGGGCTCAGCCAGGGTGGTGTCGGCCATGGGAATCATCGGAGACTTGCCTCTCTCAGTTCTGGTTGCGAAACACTCGATTGAGCCAATCGATCGAGCAGGAGTTGGAGTTCGGCTGCTTCCGCCACCTGGCCGTAGGCCGGGTCTCGGTTCGCCCGGACGGCCTCCAGGAAAGTCCGGGCCTGGATCTGATATGGATCCTCCGGACCGGAGGGGGGACGGAGGGGGCTTGGGCCCGCGGGGTATCCGGCCCGTTCGCGGGACATAAACAGCTGAGACGGGAAGGTGGAGTCAATTGATGCACGGATTCCTCCGTGAGGGCCCTCGATCTCGACCCATTGCGCAAATCCAGGTGTCAGAAAATCGGCCTCGAGAATCACGGCAGGCCCTTGGGGGTAGTCGAGACGGACCACCCAGAGATCATCGGCATCGACTGAAACCCTCTGCCCACCGATTTCCCGTTCCGGCTGGCGGAGATCCCGTACCAAAAGGCGGGCATCCTGAGGCGGTCCGAAAAACCAGAATGCAAGATCCAAGGCATGGACAAACATCTCGTTCGCGACCCCGCCGCCTTCGGCATGCCGATGTTTCCACGGCTGATGGGATCCCCTCCCCCCGATCCGGAAGAGGGCCAGATGGGGAGGGCCCAAGAGGGCCTCGTTCACGAGAAGACGCCTGACCTCTGCAAAGAGGGGAACCGAGCGATACAGAAATCCCACCATGCCGACCCCCCCTTTTTTCCGGAGACGCTCGGCCAGGTGCCGGGCTTCCCTCCCGCTTGGAGCCAGTGGTTTTTCCACAAGGAAGGCCTTCCCCGCATCCAAGGCTGCTTCGGCCAGGGGAACATGCGTCGGGGTCGGGGTCGTGATCACGACCGCCCGAATGGAATCGTCCCTGAACGCCGCATCGACCGTGAGGACCGACAATCCCTCCCGGTCGGCCAATGATTGGGCACGTTCGGGATCGATATCCGCGACCACCAGCTCAATTTCCGGTTCAATCCCGCGCAAACCGGCAATGTGGCGGGGTGCCTGCTTCCCGGCACCCAGGATCGCCAACCTCACGGGTGCGGATCCTCCGGGATCAGTCCTCTCCAGGAGAGGGCGAGGTTGCGTTCAAGAAGGGATTCCGGCAAAGGCTCGAAACGAGCCGGTACACCGCGGGCCAACATCCGGGGTGGCACATCCCGGGTGACTACAGCCCCTGCCGCCACAAAAGCATCCTCCCCGATCCGGACACCAGGACAGAGTGTGGCCCCACCCCCCACCGTCACGCCAGTCTCGAGAATAGGGCCCTCGGGGCGGTAGCGATCCCGCTGTTTCAGCGGGTAACGGTCATTGGTCATCACCACGCCCGGACCTACGAACACCCGTTCACCGATCCGGACCCGGGTCGGGATATAGCAGTGGGATTCGATCTTGACGAAGCTCGCAATCTCGACTTCACCGTCGATGATAGTTCCTGACCCAACGAGTACATGGTGGCCGATCCGGGTCTTTTCGCGAATAAGTACATGGTGGCCGGTTTGGAAATGATCCCCAATCAGCACATCAGCGTAGAGAATGGTACCCGACCGGATTCGGGCGCCGATGCCGAGCTGCAACGGGGCCGCATCGTCGCGGTAACAATAGCCCACCACGCACCCGGGGTCGATCCGGGCATCAGCACCCACTTCGGCCCGGGGTTCCCTGGGAAGCGGAGCGGGGACACGGTGCCGCAAAGACTGCCTCTCTGACACGGGGATGCCACGAAACAAGCCCGCGCATTATACCCGAACCCAACCCGAGTCTTTAGCCTTCCTAAGGTACCGCCGGGGGGGAACGGCAGGAATGCTATGATGCCATCGAGCCGAACCAATCTTGGATCCCACATGCCGGAAACCCCTAACGCCCCAAGCAACCGAGAGCCCGGAGAGAGCTTTGACCTGGTCGATCTGTGGATCCTTTTCCGGACCCGGGTCCTTGTGTTCTGGGGCACCGTCACACTTGCTCTGGCGGTCGGGATCGGACTTGTCCTCTCCAGTACCCCGCAGTTCCGCTACACGGCGCTCATCCGCGTAGGCAGCCAGCGGATGGGGGAACGGTTTGTCCCGGTCATGCCGACCCCACTCGTACGAAGCTGGATCATCCATTCGGTGGCCCCTCTCTCGGCCCTCCAGCTCAGTAAAAACCTCCCTGAGGCCCAAGCCATCGAAACCCGCCTCGAGGTCTCTCCGATCGTGCGTGGATCGGGTGTACTGCTTCAGGTGAACGGCACCCAGACCCAATCGAAAACGATTCAAGCCCTTTTCGCCGCGATCGGTCAACACGTTGAGCAAAGCACCAACGCCCATCTGGTGGCACAAGAGGAAAAATCCAGCCGGATCCTCAAAGCTGAGATCCAAAGCATTAAAAGGGAGATCGGAGTCTTCCAGGCCCAACAAAAACGAGTTGGACACCGAACAGCTTCTCTCAACCGGCGTGCACAGTTCGATGAGATCGAGTTTTTAGCTCTTGAAATCAGCAATTTGGAGCGTCAGAAAATCCACTTGGAGCAACTTCTCGCCCGACCGACCGACCGCTTGACAGAGCTTTTGGGCCCGGTCAGCCGGTCCCCGGGTCCTGTCGGTCTCACCCCGATCAAGAAGGTCGGCATCTTTTTGCTCCTTGGGGCGGTTTTAGGAGCGGCTTTGGTCATACTGCTGCATCTTCGGGATCAAGCCCGGAAACGCTTGCGAAAGCAGGCCGGTTCCTAAAGCAACCGGGTTTTATACCACCAAGGATGGAAGAGAGTTCATGGGTGTTCGGCTGGGCAACGGGGGGAAAGAGGCCAGTGCCCCTTCGTGACCAAATCCCGAACTGTCTCCGGTAACCCTTCGCCCGACCCCAGGCTCTTCGAGTACCGGGTACTGACCGATCAACTCTCGCCAATCACGGAAAGCGCACAATCGACGATTCGCTCCGCTGCATGCCCATCCCCAAACGGCTCTTTCCAGTCCACCTGGGCACTGAGAGCCTGGGAGGCCCCAGCCACGATACGGTCCGGATCGGTGCCGACCAGCCGGTTGGCCCCTATTTCGATCGTCTCCACCCACTCGGTATTTTCACGGAGGGTTACACAGGGAATCCGATGGATACACGCTTCCTGCTGCACCCCGCCGGAGTCAGTCAGAACCAAGCCCGCGCGGGAAAGCAGGGCAAGAAACTCGAGGTACCCGCTTCCGGGGCGGATGTCGACCCGATCCAGGGAATGCACCCACTCCTCGAGGCCGAATTCCCGCAAGCGTTTAAGCGTTCTTGGGTGCGCGAGACAGAGCACCGTGAGGTCGAGCGCCTCGGCAACATGTGCGACCCCGGTGAAAATCCCGCGCAGGCGAACCGGATCATCCACGTTCTCTTCACGGTGAGTCGTGAGGATTGCATAAGAGTGCCCGTCATCCCGGGCCCGCCGATCTGGTTGACCGAACCGTCTGAGGGCCAGCGCCAGATGGGCCCGAGAGGCATCCACGATCGGATTCCCCGTCTCGATGATCTTGCCCCGCACGGACTCTCGCTCGAGCTGACGTCCCGCCTTGGACGAGGAGGTAAACAAGTACTCGGAGATGTGATCGATGATCCGGCGATTGTGCTCCTCCGGCATGCACCAGTCGTAGGAGCGTTCACCCGCCTCCACATGTCCCACCCGGATGCCCAGTTTGCGGGCCGCCAAGGCGCCGGCGAGGTTCGTGTTGGCATCCCCTCCAACCAGCACCAAACGAGGTTTCCGTTCGAGCAAGACCTGCTCGACCCCTTCCAGCATGGCTGCGGTCTGACCCCCATGCGTCGGTTTTTCGGACACTCCTTCCAGCCGGTAATCGGGTACAGGCAACTCCAGATCCGAGAAGAACTGGGCATCCATGTTCGGCGAGTAATGTTGCCCCGTATGGATGACGAAATGGGCTCCAGCTTTTTTCCTCAGATGGGTGATGATAGGCGCAAACATCACGATGCCCGGCCGGGTTCCCACCACCACTCCGACCTCGGGCCGAAGCACTTCTGGACGCAATACTTTTTCACTCATGTTTCACCTCGTGGGCTTCGGATCCATCTTTCAGACATTGCTGCAACCACGGCCGGATTTCACTGGCGGCCCGTTCCCAGTTGTAGATCTCCTCGAAAGCCTGGCGGGCATGACGCCGGAAGCGGCTCAAACGGTCTGGCTCGGCGAGCAGTTCGCCGAGAACCTGGGCCACAGCCTCGGGGCTTGCCGTATCGACCAAAACACCGCAATCGGTCTCCACCACCGCACGACCGATCTCGCCGAAACGCGGCGCGAGGATGGCCATCCCGGTCTGCATATAGGTGAAAATCTTGCGGCCATTTAAGGCACCCACCTTTTTGTACAGAGGTGACTCCGGCTGATGCAGAGCCAGACCGATCTCCGCACCCGCGATTCGAGCAAGCATTTCCCGGTAAGACAATGGAGGCGAGATCTCGACCTGATCCGTCAATCCCAGCCCGTTCATGCGCTCCGTGAGTGCGGGGGTCCAGCCGGGCCCGACCAGAAGCAGGGTGAGGTTCGGAAAATGCGGTTTGAGCAAGACCAGTGCCTGAAGCGCAACGCCGATCCCTTTGCGTTCGAGAAGTCCACCGACGTAACAGATCACCCGGCGCCCGGTCTTCCCCTCTGGCCCAATCCTGGATTTCCAGGGACCGTCATCGGCCAGGGCGGGGAGGTTCGGCACCACCCGGACGGAGTCGTTGAAACGCCGAAGCTGGGTCTCGAACCAGCCGCCACGAGAGTCCACGGCAAAAATCCCTCGCATCGGTCGGAGTGCCAGACCTTCGAGCCATCGCAGCAAAGGCCAGGTCACGGATCCCAAGGGACCGAAGTAACGCGACACATCCCAGGCGTAATATTCCGCACTATCGTAAAACCAGCTCGCGCGCGTGAAGCGCCAGACCAGGGGCAGTTGGAAAAGATGGGTGGCCACCAGGATGGGCGGCCGGGATGCGGATCGGGTCTCTTCCCGGATGATCCGTGAGAGGGCCCGCCAGTAGCGGGGCATGGCCAAAAGCAGACGCGCACTCTCAGTCGGTGCGCGGAGATGGACAGTTGCGAGGACTGCCTTTTGATCCGGCATACCCAGGCTGCCCGGCAAGCGATCCCAGACCACAAAACCGGGGGCTTCCCCGATATTCTCAAACAGGCGGAAAGTATTCCATTGCCGTGGCGTGGGCGTGACGTTGAAACAGAGGATGATCACCCGTCTCTTGTTCAAGATCGTCTCATGGTTCCCATGCCGTTCCGCGTGCGGCATTCCGCGACAGCCTCGGCGTAAACCGACGAGATCTGGTCTGTCACCGTCGTCCATCCAAACCGGGATTGGGCCTCCCGTGAAATCGCCTCCCGATCCCAACTCCGCCCGACGATCTCCCGCATGGCGGAACCCAGTTCAGAAACCGCACCCGCCGGTACGAGAAGACCATTTTGGCCCGGTTGGATCAGTGAGATCAATGCGGGAATCGCGCTTCCGATGACCGGCGTTCCACAACACAGGCTTTCCAGGACCGTGACCGGATTCCCCTCCCCGTAGGAGGGAAGAATGAAGCAATCGGCAGCTGCGAGGTATTGCGATACGCTCTCGTGGGACTGCCATCCCCGCAGGATGAGCCGACCTTCCGAGTGACGGGCCCGCCGCTCGAGATCGGCCCAGAGGGATCCGGTTCCCGCGAGGAGCAATCGCGCTTTTTCCGGGGCCGAGGAAAAAAAGGCACGGACAATATCCGCGACGCCCTTGGCAGGCTCCAGATTGCCAAGGAAAAGGAACAGAGGCCCTTCCTGCGGCAAGTCCAGCGCATGACGGGTGGCTTCTCGCGCCATCGGCCTGAAAAGACGAGTCTCCACACCATTTGGAATGATCCGCATCCGTCCGGGATCAGCTCCAAGTCCTTCCAGGGGGGCACGAAAATAGTCGGCGACTACGATGATCCGGGTGGCGCGTTCCACAACCGTGCGTGCCGTGGAGCGGTAGGCGGCCTGGCCAAGGTCCCGGTACACGTCACCGGCATGAGCGGTCACAACGGTGGGGATGGGTGCATCGCCAACCGCGCGGATCGCGGCCAGACCGGGTGGGCTCAGCCAATGGGCATGAATGAGATCGTAGGGGATCCCACCGGAAAACAACTCCCGTCGGGCGAGCGCGGCAAGCTCGCGGCTGCGGACCCGACGATTCCGCGGAACATAAAGGTAGGCAGGACGTTTCACGGTCGCGGGCAGAACGCCGGTGAAGGTGGTTTGGGCCTCCAGATTCCGCGCACGCGATTCCAGCCAGCGGGAGGGAATGCACGGCAACCAGGGGCGCGGGAACAGCACCGTAATCTCATGACGACCGGCAAGAGCCGTGACCTGGGCCCGGATGAAAATCCCCCGTCCCGGGTGTTCCGCCGTCGGGAAGGTTTCGGTCAGGACCAGGACACGCATGGACCGGTCAGTCGCTGGGAGCGGGAGCGCGCGGAACCACAAGCGTCCGCCATGCGGATGCCACCAACAAAGCCAGTAGAAACCAGAGGAAACGATCACGCTGCGTGCCGAGTGCAAGGGATTGCACGGCACTGGCGAGGGCCGCCACCCAAAGGCCCGTGTGATGGAAGTAGGACTCACGATTTGGGGATATACGCAGGCGGGAGTGGGCACGCCAACCTAGCCAGAATATGATCCCCCCAGCCACGACGAGTGCCAGGAGGGAGGGGATCCCGCTTTCATCCTGAACTGCGATCCACAGGTTGTGGGGGCCCTGTTTGGGCTTGGAGATCGGAAAGGGAAGATAAGGAGGCATATCGGCACTGACATTAGCCGGACCCACCCCCCAAAGGGGATGGGATGCGGCCATCGCGATCCCGCCGAGTGCAAGGTTCAAGCGCTCGGATCCGACCGCCCCGATGGAATGCTCCGACCGGACGATCTGGGTGTTGATCCGTTCGAGATAGACGCCCCCGGCAGCCAGCACGATGATCGAGAAAAGTCCCAGGGTGAGCGCCAGGAGAGTTCCGCTCCGTCTTCCGGCCTGCGGAAACAGAAACCAGGCAACCAGGGCCAGAACCACGAGAAGCCCGATCAGCCCCCCGAGTGAAACGGTCCGGCCAATTCCCCAGACAAGCACCAACGAGACGAGCAGTGCGAGGACCTTGCGGGCGGCCTTCCGTTCGGTGGCAACCCAGGCCAAGGCCAGGGCGAGACCGATGTTGAACGCGAAAGCGGTGAGGTTGGGGTCGCCGATTCCCGCACCCGCCCGAAGAATGAAGCCATGTGTGAGATCTTCCACCCAGAGCACATGGCCCAGAAACTCAAGGCTTCCACTCACCATCATGAAAGCAAGGACGGCCAAGGCAGCAGGCAGCAGCTTCGCCAGGTTTCTTCCAAGACCCGGATCATCCACACAGATCTGGACCAGAACGAAAAACAGGATGAGACGGGCGAGGTAGGCGCCACAGAGGGCCAGGGAGATGGGTCGACCAGGCGAGACCCAGGATGAAACCAGGACCAGCCCGAAAAATACGGACAGGGACAACCAGAGAAGGCTCAGGTTTCCACCGACGGCCGGCATGCGTCCGTTCCGGCCCAGAACCCAGGCCAAGCTCATCCCCAAGGTCAAAAGCGGAACGAGAAGCGGGTGCCCTGCCACCGCCAGGGGTTTAAGGAGCTTCGCGGGCACACAAAGCGCCACAGTCAAGGCATAGACAACAAGCCGGACCCACAGGGGTCCTCGATGAAAGGGTTGATCGGGTCGGACCCGGGGGGCCTCACCAGCGGACACGGGGATAGATCCGCTCGCTGTCAATCCGGTTTTTATGGGGCAGAATCCGTTCCAGCATGCTGCAGAGGACCTCCTCGGTGATGGGATGCAGCCTGAGTCCCAGTTCAAGCAGACCGCTGTGCGCTGGCTGGTAGAAATGCTCTTCCGCTTCCTTGCGGGGATTTTCAAGGTGCTGGATTTCGACCCGGAGTCCCAACGACTTTCCGGCCCGCTGAACCCAGGCGGCCAGGTCATTGACCGTGAAGCATTCCGTAAACTGGTTGAGGATACGGAGCTGACCCTTCCCGGGTGGGTGGGTTGCAGCCAGCTCGACGCATTGGAGTGTGTCCAGGAGGTTGAGATAACCCCGGGTCTGTCCGCCCCGTCCATAGACGGTCAGGGGAATGCCGGCGACCGCCTGAACCAGAAATCGGTTGACAAGCGTTCCGAACAGGTCGTCGTAATGAAAATTCGGAAGCAAGCGCTCATCCCGATCCGCCTCAGGCGTCGACAGACCGTAGACCGGTCCCTGCATGAGGTCCGTCGCCTGGAGATTCCACATCCGCACGTAGAACCAGATCAAGTCTGTATCCATGATTTTCGTGGTGTGATAGAGACTTCCGGCCTGCCGCGGGTAGAGAAAACGATCACGACGCCCCTTGTGCTCGATTTCGATCCAGCCCTCTTCGATCTCGATGGCTGGAGTCCCGTATTCACCCATGGTCCCGAGCTTGATCAGGTGGCACGACGGGGCAGCTTCCCGTAGGGCCCAGATCACATTCAGTGTTGTGGCGAGATTGTTGCGTAACGTGAGTGACGCCTCGGCATACCCCCGCATGGAATAGGGCGCCGAAGGCTGCTCTGCATAATGGATGACCACCTCGGGCCGGGTCTCCCGAAAAACCGATTCGAGGAACGGATAATCCGCACAGTCGCCAATCCGCACCGCGACTTCGCACCCGGTCACTTGCCGGAAGATTCCCACCCTCTGCTCAAGGTCCGGCGCATCGATCAGGGGTTCAGACCGCGTCTGCAGGGCCAGGGTGCGCCGCAGGTAGTTATCGACCACCGTCACTCCATGCCCCCGGGCTGCAAAATGCATGGCGGTCGGCCAGCCGAGATAGCCATCCCCTCCGAGAATCAGGATGCGCATGGCTTCCCTTCCGGAGCACCCTCACGGGACAGGACAGGAATCAGCCCGATCTCCTCCAAGAGTCGGCGCAGGGCTTCGGGATCAAGCCGAGGCTCATCTCGGGAGACATAGGGGTGATCCACACGGTGACGGATGACTTGGGGATAGTCGTAGACGATTCCCTGGTAAAGCGGGCGGAATGCCGGAAGCACCACAAAAAAGTCCCGAAGTTCACACGTTCGCATCGTTTCCGATTCGGTCATGAGTTCCTCCATGAGTTTCTCGCCGGGTCGTGGACCTGTTTGGAGCACCTCGATGGACTCGGGACGGTACCCCTGACCGGGCGCCAGTGCCTCGATCATGACCCGTGCCAAATCCTCAATCGCCACCACGGGCATTTTTGTGATGAAAACCTCGCCGCCCCGCGCCAGGGGTACGGAGCACAGCACCAGCCGGACCGCCTCATCGATGCTCATGACGAAACGGGTCATCTCGCGGCTGGTCAGTGTGAGGGGGCCACCATGGGCAATCTGGCTGGCAAAAATTTCCGTGACCGAACCCCGGGAACCCAGGACATTGCCAAACCGGGTGGAAGCAAAGACCGCGCCCCCGCCATTGGCATTGGCGGCGGTAATGAGGCGCTCACCCATGAGCTTCGAGGTCCCCATGACGTTGGTCGGATTGACCGCCTTGTCCGAACTCGTGAAGAGCACACGGGAAACCCCCACCTCGGAGGCGGCCTGGATCACGGACTCGACCCCCAGGATATTCGTCCGCATCGCTTCAAAAGGCGCCTTCTCACACTGATAGACGTGCTTGTAGGCCGCACAGTGCAAAACCGTGTCAGCGCCGGCAAAAAGACGCCTCAGGGAAGATTGGTCCCGGACGTCGCCCAGTAGGAAACGGGCCCGCGGTTCGTCCATCCAGCGGGCCTCCATCCTGAAAATCCCATCCTCATTGTTGTCGATACCCAAAATCGTGCCACGAAAGGCTTGTGCCGGATCCAAAAGACGCCGGACCAGCTGTCGTCCGAGCGTCCCACAACAGCCGGTGACCACAACCTTACGGGCTTGCTGCCAGTACGCAGCAATGACATCCGGACCGGTTGAGCCTGAGGTTTTCTGTTCTCCCCCTCCCCGTTTCACAAAATGACTCCAATCCGAATCGATTGCGGGTCATTATGCCCCAAGTCAGCATCGCTTTTGCTGTCCCGCTAGAATCGTCTCTGCGACCCCGAACGGAATTTTCCCCAATGATCCGGATCGTCTTCCTGCCCCCAAGATGACTGGGGCAAACAATGGCCCTTCTCCGGACAGGATCACCCCGCTCCACTTGATCGGGGTCGGCCTGCTCGGGATTACTCTCGCGGCCGGACCCATCGTCCCCGATCTCCTGAGCGCGAGCCTTTTCCTGGCGGGGCTGATCGGCTTGGCGGACGGTCTCTGGAACGGTTTTTGGACCCGCTTGGATCGCGACGAAAAAAGGATCGCCGCTGCAACCTTCCTGCTGGGGTTCGCCACCGTCACCTGTTTTGCACTGGGCCGGGAAACCCATATCGGTTTCCAGATCCTGGGCCGCGAGCTTCGGATTCTGCTCTTCCTGCCCGTCTATCTCGTCGTGAGGCGTCTGGCTTTGTCCCAAAAGCAACTGGGAGTCATCCTGGGACTTGCCGCAGGCATCGCGTTCGCCTACAGCCTCTGGAGCCTCGAGGTGCATGCGCCGGGATACCGAGTGCGCGGGGTGACCGGGGTCGCGATTGTCTTCGGCGACTTGGCCCTTCTGGCGGGCGTTTCCGGGGCCTGGTTGCTTCTCCCCAAGGACCGCCATCTGCCCTTCCGGACCAAGCTCCTATGGGGTGGACTAGCATTCGCAAGCCTGATCTCGGGCACCCTCGCGGCCTTTGCCTCTGGCACCCGGGGGGCCTGGATTGCCATTCTTCCCTTTCTCTTCGTGGGTACCCGCGCGTACGTCCGCTGTGCCGGGGTCCGGCACAAGGGACGCTGGTATTCCGGGGTTGCTCTCGTCGCCGCCGGTCTGACGGCACTCTGCGTGATCCCACCTTCGCCCATCCAGACGCGCGTGATTCGGGCTGTGAGACAGACCTGGATCTCGGTTCGTGACGAAACGCTTCCCCTCCTGGAGCACAGTCCCACCCGACTCGGCTGTCTCAACCGGAACGCCGAACTGATACGACTCCGGCACTATACGGTGACGGCACCGCCCCTGGACCAGGGAGATCTGAAGCTGGTCCGACTACCCGCCACCCAAGTGCCCGCCGGATGCACCGGCCATATGGCCTTTCGTGCCCATGTCCTCTATTCGACCGACTGGCTTAGTATCTGGGTCAATACCTCATCCCGGCGTCCCGGCTTCCATGAAGTCCAAGTCTGGGCGCGGGGCCAGGGCTTGTTTCAGATCGACCGGAAAGGCCCGGTTGAAAAGATTCATGGCAGACAGTTTCGACTTTATTCGGCCATCGGAGATGCAGGCCGTTTCGCCCCGCTCACCTTCCATCTTCATCCCGGATGGACACTGACCTTCATTCCCGTCACCACCTATCCCTGGGAGTTCAGCTACGATCCGGGGGGAAACTCGATCGGCAACCGGCTCGCACTCTGGAGAACCGCGTTTTTGACCTTCATGCGACACCCCTGGTTAGGCGCGGGAACAGGATCCTTCGAATCCGATGCAAGCCAGCGGATCCGGGATGGGCAGGTTCCCCCTGTGGTCTGGGGTTACCAGCATGCGCACAATGACTTTTTCAACCTGCTCGCCACCGAAGGTCTTTTGGGACTCGTCGCCCTCCTCTGGTTTTACTACGCGTTGATGCGAATCGGCGGTGGACCAGAATATCGCGGCCCGCGGGAACTTCGCGTTTTCATGGTGCTCTTCGTCCTGGGATTTTCCATATTTGGTTTCACGGAAACCCTCTGGATCCACACCTTCGTCGTGAATTGGATTGTCTTCGTCTCAGCCGCCGCCTTGGCCGTCTCCCGAGGCGAGCAGCCGGTGGAGATTCACGACAAGCTGGTAAAATAACTCGGTACGCGTACCGTTCGCCTGCCGTCCATGCCTACCCCCACCCTTCCGCCCCGTCGCTATTTCCAGCTCACCCCGTTCCGCATTCTCTGGATCGGCATGGCCCTGGGTGGGCTCTTGGTCGGGCTCCTCTTCCTGATCCTGCTCGGACAATCTGCACAAACGCGTGAGAAACCGGCTCCGACTGAACCCGCCTTCACGCTGACCAATCAGCTGGGTGAGCGCGTTTCCTCCACTTCGCTCAGGGGACACATCCAGGTGGTGAGCTTCATCTCCCCCTACTGTCGCGAAGAATGTCCCCTGATCGCCCATCACTACGTCGAGTATGCGAATGCCATCCGTGCGAGCGGTTGGGCCGATCGGGTCATCCTCGTCTCCTTCAACCTGGATCCGAAATCGGCCGGTCCCTCGACCCTGGCCCGCTTCCAGCGGGTCTTCGGCTGGAACCCCAAAAATCCGCTCTGGGAGTTTCTGACTGGGCCACCTCCCCTCCTCGACCAGGTGGTCAAGGGCGGATTCCACGTCTGGTTTGGCGAAGTCTCGACCCCCCCTCATCCGGGAGCGGTCCCCGAACTCCGTTGGCACAACCCGCTCAATCCCCACGGCATCCACCCCAACCCGAGCCATGAGGATCCGCTCCAAATCTATGGGTCAGGTGGTCACTTGCGGCGGATCTTCCAGAGCGGGTCCTTGGTCTCGACTGCCCGCCTCCTCCACGCCCTCTACCCGCTGATCCCGCACCCCCCGGCCCAGCAGGCAACCACGGGACGGGCTCCCTGAAGGCATCTCGTCAGCTTTTGCCACCGATGTAGTCGCGCAGATCCCCGATGAGCGCCTCCTGCTCGGCCAGGAGTCCCTTCACGATGTCCCCGATGCTCACAAGCCCGGCGAGCTGTCCGGCCTCCAGGATCGGCAGGTGGCGGATCCGGTGTTCGGTCATGAGCCGCATGCAGTCGGCAATCGAGGTTTCCGGCGCGGCCGTGACCGGATTTGAGCTCATCAGGGCGCGCACCCGGGTTGTTTTTGAGGTGAGTCCCTGGAGGACGACCTTGCGGGCATAATCCCGCTCCGAGAAGATCCCGACCAGCTGGCCGGACTCCACGACAGCCAAGGCTCCGATATCGTGGTGCGCGAGCGACTCAAGCGCCTGGTACACACTGTCTTCCGGACCCACCGAAAACACCTGGGTCCCCTTCTTCTGCAGCAGATGACGAACCTGCATCATGGCCTTCCCCTCCGGCCGGGTTTCCATCGATTATAGGCAGAACCGGGACCAGGAACACCGCATATAATGACGGGCATGCGCATCGGATCCACTGCGGATGGCCGCAGCCAATCGCCCCGCGTCGATGTCGTCGGGAACGGCCCGGGGGCAAAGGCTCCACCTGGCCGCTCCGTTCCCTTTACCAAGATGCAGGGACTGGGCAACGATTTTGTCGTAATCGACCACCCTCTATTCAGGCCGGAATCCTCGAATATCCGCACCATTGCCGACCGTCGGCTCGGAGTGGGCTGTGACCAGGTCCTTCTGCTTGAGCCTCTGGGCGAGGCTCGTTTCCGCTACCGGGTCTTCAATGCGGACGGTAGTGAGGCCGAACAGTGTGGGAATGGTCTTCGCTGTCTTGCGCGCTATGGCTACGATCTTGGAATCCCCGAGGAAACCATTCTCGAATTCGAGGGCCCGGGAGGAACGCATCACACCCAGTGTATGGCGCCTGACCGGATCCGGGTGGACATGGGGGCACCCCGGTTCGAGCCGGCCGAGATTCCCTTCGTGGCTTCGTCCCGCGCCCTGAGCTACCCGATCGATGTCAGCGGAATGGAGTTCATGGTCGGTGCCGTCTCCATGGGTAATCCCCACCTCCTGCTCCGTGTCCAGCGTCTTTCCACCACACCGGTCAATAAGCTGGGGCCGGCCCTGGAACACCATCCCCGGTGCCCGCAACGGACCAACGTTGGATTTATCGAGATCGTGGACCGCGGGACCCTTCGTCTCCGTGTACATGAGCGGGGTGCCGGGGAAACGCTCGCCTGCGGCAGTGGTGCCTGCGCAGCCGTCGCCTGGAGTCGTCTCATGGGCTGGGTCGATCCTGTGGTTTCCGTGCATCTTTCGGGCGGCATCCTCGAAATTGAATGGGAAGGCGAAAACCATCCCCTGTACATGACGGGCCCGGCCACACGGGTTTTTTCCGGAGTCCTTTCCCTGTGAACGAAAAATCCCCCCTTCCGCCTGAATCCACCCTTGGCCTCAATGCGCAAATGGTCCTTGATTTCCTCGTCGACCATCCGGAGTTTTTCCAGGAACATTCAGCCTTGTTCAGCCAGTTTAGGATCCCGCACGCACTGCCCGAAGGGACGGTCTCGCTAATTGAACGACAGGTGGAGATCTTGCGCCGGCAGAACCAGCGCTTGGAACGCCGGCTCAACGATTTTCTCGAGGCGGGGCGCCACAATGACCAGCTCTTCGACCGCCTGCACAAAGTCGCCCTCCATTTCTTGGCTCGGAAAAACGCAGCAACCGATCCCGCCCTGATGACCCACCTCCGGGAGATCCTGGCCGTTGATGCCGTGACCGGAACCCTCTGGGTCACCCCACCTCGCCCCATCGCCGGATTTCACGTTTCTGCTGAAAAACCCGGGAAGCTTTTCCCTGAGGATTGGGACACGGAACACCCCTACTGCGGACGGCTGGGCGAATCCATGGCCGTTTCCCTGTTTGGGGAAAACCACCCGGAGCTCCACTCGATCGCACTCATTGCGCTCGGCCCACCGCATCACGAGATCGGCTTCCTGGCCATGGGACTCGCCGACCCCGACCATTTCCGCCCAGGTCTGGCCACCACCTACCTTTATCGTTTGGGGGAGCTCCTCTCGACCGCACTCGGCCTTTCAACCTCATGAATCCGGACCTCGAATCCACAATCGACGCTTTCCTCAATGAACTCGGACAGACCGGCCGGCTCTCGGCTGCCACGATTGAGACCTACCGGCAGAGTCTCGACAGCTTGGCTGGTTTCCTGACCGGAGAAGGGATCGGACGGTGGGAGGCACTCGAGCCGGATACCCTGCGCCGTTGGTTGGCGGCCCGGACCCGGTCCGGGACCTCGCCCCGCACACTGGCCCGTGATCTTTCCGCGGTGCGGAGCCTGTACCGGGACCTCATCCGAAAGGGGTTGACCACCCATAATCCGGCACTTCTGGTTCGACCGCCCAAAAACCGGCGTCGTCTGCCTGTCATTCTGGATGTGGACCGGATGGGCCGCCTCTTCACCCAAGCCCCGAGGACAATCGGCGACCACCTCGATCGGGCCGTACTCGAGCTCCTCTATTCCTCCGCCCTCCGTCTCTCGGAACTCGTGGGACTGGACGTGACAGACCTCAATGCAGAATCGGGACTGGTTCGGGTTCGTGGAAAAGGCAACCGGGAGCGAGTCGTTCCGGTCGGTGCCCCGGCACTTCAGGCCCTGGCGGCCTGGCTCCGCGTGCGCCCGGCCCGGAACCCAGAGGAGAGAGCGCTCTTTGTGAGCACACGGGGATCCCGGATCGCCCCCCGGACCATCCAGGCACGGCTCGCCCGATACGGGATCCGGGAAGGCATCGGTGCCCGGCTTCACCCGCATCTCTTCCGGCACTCCTGCGCTAGTCACCTCCTGGAATCGAGCGGCAACCTCCGGGGAGTCCAGGAATTCCTGGGCCACCAGCATCTCGCAACCACCCAGATCTACACCCATCTCGATTTCCAGCACCTAGCCCGGATCTACGATGAAACTCATCCCCGTGCCCGGCGCCAAAAAACAGCACCCAGAAGGGAAAAACGATGAGCGATCGGGGAGGACTGCCGGCTTTCGAGGGCACCACAATCCTGTGCGTGCGTCGAAATGACCGGGTCGCCATGGCAGGGGACGGGCAGGTTACCTTCGGACAGACGATCCTCAAGGCCAATGCCCGGAAGATCCGTCGCCTCTACCACGACCGGGTGCTGGCGGGCTTTGCCGGAGGCACGGCAGATGCCTTCACGCTGGCTGAGCGTTTCGAGGAAAAGTTGGAAAAGCACAGCGGACAGCTCGCGCGTGCTGCTGTGGAACTGGCTCGTGACTGGCGCAGTGACCGGATCCTGCGCAGACTCGAGGCCATGCTGGCCGTGGCGGATCGGGAACGGGCCTTTCTCATTTCTGGAAACGGCGATGTCCTCGAACCGGAGGATGGTCTCATTGCCATCGGATCCGGCGGACCCTACGCGCAGGCCGCAGCCCAAGCACTCCTCCGGCACACGGACCTGGATGCCCCGACCCTGTGCCGAGAGGCGATCGGCATTGCCGCTGGTATCTGCATTTATACCAACCAGGAAATTCTGGTCGAAGAACTTCCCCACCCTGCTTGATCCACCGACGACTGTCCTGACGGAGCGTTGACCCGATGGCCCTGACCCCGATGACCCCGCGTGAAATTGTCGCGGAACTGGACCACTACATCATTGGACAGGATGAAGCCAAGCGGGCGGTTGCCATTGCCCTGCGCAATCGCTGGCGCCGCGCCCAACTCACCCCGGAGCTGCGGGCGGAAGTCACCCCCAAGAACATTCTCATGATCGGACCCACAGGAGTCGGTAAGACCGAGATAGCACGCCGGCTGGCCCGCCTGGCCCATGCCCCGTTTCTCAAAGTCGAAGCCACGAAGTTCACCGAGGTGGGCTATGTGGGCCGCGATGTGGATTCGATCATCAGGGATCTTGCCGAGATGGCAGTCAAGATGGAACGCGAAGCAGCGGTACACGAGGTCGCCCTCCAAGCTGAAACGGCGGCCGAAAACCGCATTCTCGATGCACTCTCCGGCCAAGGACCTAGCACCTACGGATTCGCTCCACCCCAAGGGGGACCCCGTTCCGGGGCCTCCCGTGCCACATTGCGCGATGCCCTGCGCTCGGGTGCACTCGACGAGGAGGAGATCGAAATCGAACTGACCGCCAACCCCGCGGGGCTCGAGATCATGACGCCTCCGGGACTCGAGGAAATGAGCGGCCAGCTCAACCAGATGTTCCGCCAGCTGGCAGGATCGGGTCAGAGCCGACGCCAGCGTCTGCGCGTCGGAGAGGCCAAAAAACGCCTGGTCGAGGAGGAATCGCTCAAGCTCATCAATGAAGATGATTTACGTACCCGGGCAATCACGGCCGTGGAACAGGATGGGATCGTCTTCATTGACGAGTTTGACAAGATCACTCGCCGATCGGGCGAGACGGTGGGCGGGGCAGATGTTTCTCGGGAGGGGGTCCAGCGCGATCTGCTCCCCCTGATCGAGGGCTCAACCGTGAGCACCCGTTATGGGCTGGTTCACACCGACCATATCCTCTTCATTGCCTCGGGGGCCTTTCACATAAGCAAGCCCGCAGACCTGATCCCCGAACTCCAGGGACGGTTGCCGATCCGAGTCGAGCTCCAAGCCCTTTCAAGTGAGGACTTTGTTCGTATCCTCACCGAGCCCGAGAATTCCCTGACCCGCCAATACTCTGCCCTCATGGCCACCGAAGGCGTGACGCTGCGCTTCGAGCCCGATGGTGTACAACGAATCGCGGAGATTGCCCACGAGGTAAACACCCGAACGGAAAACATTGGAGCCCGGAGACTGCATACCGTGCTCGAGCGCCTGCTCGAGGTCGCTTCCTTCCAGGCTCCCGACGTCCAGGGTCGCGAAATCGTGATTGACCGGGCCTACGTCGAGACCCGCCTTGCCGGAATTGCCGGCAACGAAGACTTAAGCCGATACATTCTCTGAAAAGATCATGAACCCGGGAGCCGGTCGATCACGGCGTCCCCATCGGGTGGGTCATGAGGTTCGCGATCCGGGCTTTTGTCGCAGGTCACATCGCTTTGCAACCCTGGGGCGCACCGGTCATCTGGTGGGTGTGTTCCTCAAGCGGCTGTTTGCCGGTCTTCTACCGCACTCCGGCATCACCGTCGATCCCCGCCCCACGGGCAACGAACTCCCTGGCCTTTTCACCCAGTCCAGTCCGCCGCAAGGTCTCGACGGACACGCCCTGCCGATCCGCCAGAACCCGCATTTCCTCAGTGAGATTCATCGAGCAGAAATGCGGTCCACACATCGAACAGAAATGGGCGGTCTTGTGCGCCTCCTTGGGAAGAGTCTCGTCATGGAAGCTTCGGGCCCGCTCGGGGTCGATCGACAGGTTGAACTGGTCTTCCCATCGAAATTCGTAACGGGCCAGGCTGAGCGCATTATCCTGCAGCTGGGCACCCGGAAAACCCTTCGCGAGATCGGCTGCATGAGCCGCGATCCGGTAGGCCATGAGACCATCCCGGACATCGGCCCTGTTGGGAAGACCGAGATGCTCCTTGGGCGTGACATAGCAGAGCATGGCCGTTCCGGCTCCCCCAATGACCGCCGCACCGATCGCGGAGGTGATGTGATCATAGGCGGGTGCGACATCGGTCGTGAGCGGTCCCAGGGTATAGAACGGGGCCTCGGCACAGAGGGCCAGCTCACGCTCGACATTCTCGGGAATCCGCTGCAACGGAATGTGACCCGGCCCCTCGATCATGACCTGGACTCCATGGTCCCAAGCCTTCCGTGTCAGTTCGCCCAAGGTGGCCAGTTCCGCAAACTGGGCTTCGTCGTTGGCATCAGCAATCGATCCCGGTCGCAGTCCGTCACCCAGTGAAATCGACACGTCGTAAGCTGCGAGGATTTCGCAGAGTTCATCGAAGTGGGCATAGAGGAAGTTTTCCTCGTGGTGGGCGAGGCACCAGTACGCGAGGATCGACCCCCCGCGGGAGACAATACCGGTTACCCTGCGGGCTGTGAGCGGAAGATGGGCGAGCCTGACACCCGCATGGATCGTGAAGTAATCAACTCCCTGCTCGGCCTGCTCGATCAGTGTTTCACGGAACGCCGGCCAATCGAGTGCCTCTGCTTTTCCACCCACTTTTTCCAGCGCCTGGTAGATCGGCACGGTCCCGATTGGAACAGGCGAGTTCCGCAAGATCCATTCGCGGGTCTCGTGGATTTCCCCCCCCGTCGAAAGATCCATCACGGTGTCACTGCCCCAGAGCACGGCACAGGCCAGTTTCTCCACTTCCTCAGCAATCGAGGAAGTCACAGCAGAATTGCCGATGTTGCTATTGACCTTGACCCGGAACCGGCGACCGATGACCATCGGTTCAAGTTCTGGATGGTTGATATTGGCAGGCAGGATCGCACGGCCCGCAGCGATCTCCTGACGCACACATTCCGGGGTGACCACGGGCGGCAGGGTCATCAACCCCGCATGCTGCCCAAGGAGCCGCTCGTACCGGGGATCTTCCCGCAGTTGTGCGAGACGGACGTTCTCGCGCAGTGCGACGAACTCCATTTCGGGCGTGATCCGTCCCTCCCGCGCGTAGTGGAGCTGAGTCACGCAAAAACCCGGGCATGCACGATGGATTTTCCGGTTACGGAACGGGTGACCGGCCCGCAAGTGTTCGGTGGCGAGTGGGGAGGCGACTGGTTCGGTATCGGCCCGTTCGGCAATCCAGCTGGCGCGAAGGGGACGTAACCCACGGCGGAAATCCTTCTCCACGGCGGGATCCCCATAGGCTCCCGAGGTATCGTAGAGCGGGATCGACGGATTCGGCCGAATTACCCCGTCCCGGATGGTCGGGCTCTGGACCACTTCGCGATAGGGCACCTGAAGGTCGGGACGCGTACCGGTCTCGTAGCGACGTTCCGAGCCGGGAGACGGCTTGGGCAGCTGAGGGACCAGACGCTCTAAGGTGTCTTCGATGCGGGTTTCGGGTCTGGACACGATTCACCTCCAGGATGCGGAGTGAGGAACACGCCCGGGCCCACGCCCGCAAGCCTTCCCTCCGCCGGTTCTGACCGGATCAGGTTCCAAGGGTCTCTCTCAGCCCACCCAGGGCACCCCCAGCTTGCCCGGTCGACACAACTCGGCCGACCAGAATCTCAGTATAGCAAGCCGACGCATCAGTCGACGAGCTGGTCAAAGCGCTCGTAATCAATTTGCCAACGTCCATCGGCTCGCCGCTCCGTGACGTCGGCGAACCAGCGGTTCCAACGCAGGTCGCCCATCCGGTAGAGGTGCTGGGCATGGACAGCCTGGCCGAAGGTCCGGTCATGCCCGGTAAAGTTGACCAGGATAAAGGCGTCGTCATCCCCGGGATGGAAAGACTCCGGATCAACGAAAGCAGCCAGTGGACTGTCAGGACGGATCTCGTGCATGACGAGCCAGGTCAGGGCAAACAGCGGTGTCTGCGACCTCACGAGCGGCAGCTCATGGATGCGGCGGAGTGCCCGTCCTTCCTGGCTTTTCTCGGATCGAATGAGGTAAACGCCCAGGGTCCCTCCCGTGATGAGATTATGGCGACTGTTGGCCAGACGAAACACCAAGGTCGGTGTCCCCTGGAATGGAGTAATGAGTGCATGGCGACTGAAACGGATCCGGGAAGAGGGTCGCGAAACCCGGGCAAACATCACACCGGTCACGAGCGCGAGCCCCATGAGGCCAATCATGGGTTCGAGAGCGGTCAGAATTTCGCTATAGCGGTCAGCCGGATACCAGAAACCCGAACCCAGGGTCGTGAGTGTCTCGGTGCTGAAGAAAAACGCGTCCCAGAACGAGCCTTGGGCGAGATTGGCGATCCCGCCCCGATCCAGCCAGAACAACAGGCCGAACGCACAGTTGACAAGAATGTAGACACCGAACACAAACAGGAGGAACCAGCTCCAGCGGGTGGTCAATAGCCAGTAATAAAAGTCCCGGAGCCAAGTCCTCGGCTGACCCAAAACCACAACAGAAGAACGGGTCCCGAAGGGAACATCCCCGGAACCGTCATCGTCACTTTTCTTCCCCGTGGGTTGTCGGCTTCGCTTCAGTTTTTCTGTGGTCATGCTGGTGGACCGTATCCGCCAACGCGTCCGCCCGGGGAAAGTCCTATGCTACCATTTAGCGTTGCACAGTCACGCCAGTGCAGTCTCTCCATGCTCGATTTCAACGTAACCGCGCCCCGCCATCAGATGGTGGAACAACAGATCCGGGCCGGCGGGGTGCTGGACCCAGCCGTTCTCGCGGTTTTCGACGAGATTCCCCGTCATACCTTTGTCTCCGACACATTCCAAAAACTGGCCTACGCCGATTGCGAGATTCCCCTGGATCATGGCGAAATGATGCTGACCCCCGCCTTCCAGGCCCGATTGGCTTCTGCCCTAAATCTGGCCGGGACGGAACGGATCCTCGAAATCGGCACCGGTTCAGGGTACCTGACCGCCTGTCTCGCCTGCCTCAGCCGGGAAATCACCACCGTTGACCTCCATCCGGATTTCATTCAAGCCGCCAAGCAGCGCCACCAGGCACTCGCGCTTCCCCATCCGGTCCGATACCTGGCAGCCGATGGTCATACCCTCCCTGCGGAACTCAAGGACGAACGCTTTGACGCCATTGCCTTGACCGGATCCCTGTACCGACCGGAGCCCAGTTTTTACGAGGCACTCGAAGCGGATGGACGCCTGTTCATGGTTCTCGGCTCGGACCTTGTGCAAAGCGCACACCTGATCCGACGCTTGGGCGACAGTTCCTCCTTCGAGGAGACCCGCCTGTTCGAAACCCGCATTCCTCCGCTGAAAAACGTCCCCAAACCTCCGGAGTTCAGGTTTTCCTGACGCGGGCGGTCTCTCGTGCCCCAACTTTCCCGACTTGATGTATACTGATATACTCCAGTAAAACGCCTGAGGTTCATCCGATGCGATCGCGCTTTGCCCTGCTCGTCCTCTTTCCGGTTGTCGTGCTCATGCTCGGCCTGAGCCCAGCCGGACGGACCATGGATCTCTGGACGATCTACCAGTTGGCTCTGCACAACGACCCCCAGTACCAGCAGGCCCTCGCCACCGCCAAGGCGAGCGAGGAGGCACGTCCACAGGCTCTGGCCGCTCTCCTGCCGCAGGTGAGCCTATCCGCCTCCCTGACCCAGGTCAACACGGACTCGACCCGGGTTTCGAGTTTTTCTATTCCCGGCAACAAGTTCGCTTACTTCACCGGGTTGAGTTCCTCAAACACTCCCACCCGGGCTTACACCGCGCAACTCACCGAAACCCTGTTCAACTGGGCCGACTGGCAGTCACTGGATGAGGCGGATCTGACCGGGGCTCAAGCCTTGGCCACCCTCAACGCCACCATCCAAAGCATCCTCCTCACCGTGAGCCAGGATTACTTCAATGTGCTTTACGCCGCAGACGTCCTCGCGGCACAACGGGCTGCGGAAAAAGCCTTCGCCAGCCAGCTCGCCCTGGCGGAAGAACAGTACAAGGTGGGACTGCAACCGGTGACAGCGGCAGAACAGGCACGGGCATCCTATGATCAGGCCGCAGCCCAAGTCATTGCCGACGAACTCAGCCTGACGACTGCCAAACAGGCACTCGAGGCCCTGATCGGCGTGCCCGTCGTCCATTTGCGTCCACTCGTCCACGAGCTGCCACTCGCCCGACCCGAACCAGACAATCTCAACCACTGGATCAACAAGGCCCTTGCCCAGAACCCGAGCCTGATCGCAGCACGTCTCGCCGCCAAGGCCGGCCACGCCAATGTCCGCGTCCAGCGGGCCCAAGCCTATCCCTCGCTCGATCTCGTGCTGAGCCACGGACGCAGTTTTACGACCGGCACGGCATCGCAGGCCTCACCCACGGCTTCTCTCTCGGCACCCGCTATTTCCGGGACCAACACCAACGTGCTCGGGATCGATCTCAGCTGGCCCATCTATTCGGGCGGACTCATTGCCTCCCGGGCCCGGCAGGCGCGTTACCTGTATGAGGCAGACCTCGCCCAGAGCGCCACAACCCAGCGAACGACGGTTTCCAGTACACGGACCGATTTCCTGTCCGTGATCTCTGAGATGGCACAGGTCGGGGCGCTCAAACAGAGCGTGCGCTCGAGCCGGATCGCTCTCCGGGCGACCGAAGCGGGCTATAAGGTCGGCACCCAGACCATGGTCGACGTGCTGACAGCCCGCCAGACCCTGCTCACGGCCGAGGAAAGCTACGCCCAGAGCCGCTACAACTACCTGATCGCGGTTTTGACCCTGGACCAGGATGCCGGCACGCTCACGCCCGCGGTCATCCAGTCAATCAACCACTTCCTCCTGCATTGAGCTCCGCAAGCCCGTTTCCGCCCCGGCGGACCGGGCCTGCCGCCACCAGTCCAAAAGAACCGCCACGAGGTTATCCCGACCGTTTTTGGCCTCCGTGAGGGTCTGCAGCGCGCGCTCGGCCCGGTCAGCGCGTTCGACCGGTTGGGTCAAGAGGGTCAGGACCTCCCTTGCCAATTCTTCCGGATCGTGGATGATGGCCATGGCGTGCGCTTCGACGAGTCGATCGACTGCTTCATGGACGTTCTCATGGGAGGGCCCCATGATCACCGGGCAACCCTGTTCGATAGCCTCGATCAGGTTGTGACCGCCGAGCGGCACGAGGCTTCCCCCGATGAAGGCGGCATCACCCGCAGCGTAGAACGCCGTCAGTTCCCCAATGGTATCCAAGACCAAGATCCCACCCGGCTCCGGCACCTGACGGAGGCTGTGACGGGCCAAGGGGAGTCTCCAGATTTCGTTTTCGGCCTGAACCGCCTCCGCCCGCTCCGGGTGGCGAGGGGCTAGAACCGCGATTGCTTGCGGTAGGTGGATCCGGACCAAATGCTGCGCTTCGAGCATCATGCGCTCTTCTCCTTCCCGAACACTGCCGGCGATCCAGGCCGGATGCCCACCCAAGGTCCCGAGACGCAGAACCTGCCCCTTTTCGGCCGCCTCGGCCGATGGTCGCCCCCTCAGCTTCAGGTTGCCGCTCAGGCTGACCCGGCCGGAATCCACACCCAGCGCAACGAAGCGCCGGGCATGGACCGCATCCTGGGCCCAGATCCGATCCAGCCTGCGCAAGGCCGGGCCAAAAAGCGGCAGAAAGCGCTGATATCGCCCCAGCGACCGCTCGGAAATCCGACCGTTGACGATGGCCATATGGATCCCCCGGCTATGCGCCCGGTGGATGAGGGTGGGCCAGATTTCCGTCTCGATGATGATGCCGACCGCAGGCTGGAGACGATCCAGGAAGCGATCGACCCAGGCCCCGCGGTCCCACGGCAGAAAATGGACCGGAGTCGAGTTTCCAAGCGCTTTTGCGGCCTGCTCCCTCGCGGTCGCCGTAAACGTGGTCAAAACCACGGGCAGGTCCGGCTCCTGCTCGTGCAGGCCCCGGACCAGATTAAGGGCTACTTGGAGCTCGCCCAGCGAGGAGGCATGGATCCAGAAAGTAGGGCCAGACCGGGGGGGAATGCGCCCCCATCGCTCGGTCCAGGCGGGAGAGCGCCCGGTTTGTTGCCGGCCCTTGCGAGCCAGCCACCCCAGGGCAAACGGGGAGGCAACGGTCATGCAGAACCCGTAGAGGCGCTCCCACATTCATTCCTCCCGCATCCGTGGTTTCCGGATCGAGTCGATGATGCGGGTGGTCGAGTGACCCTCCAGATAGGGCAAGACCTTCACAGAACCGCCCGCCTGCTCGACACAGGTCGCCCCGGCAATGGATTCCGGTTTCCAGTCTCCCCCTTTGACCAGGATGTCCGGGAGGAGCTGGCAGATCAGCCGTTCCGGTGTCTCCTCGTCGAACGACACGACCCAGTCCACCGAGCCGAGAGCCGCGAGGACCGCCATACGCTGTTCCAGGGGGATGATAGGACGCCCTGGCCCCTTGAGGGTTCGGACCGAGCGATCGGAGTTGACCGCGACGACGAGCGCATCACCAAGGGCACGGGCCTCAGCCAGGTACCGCACATGGCCGGCATGAATGAGATCAAAGCAGCCGTTGGTCATAACCACCCGAAGCCCACGGGACCGGAAGTCGCGGACGAGACGGACCAAAGTCTCCGGGTCAACCACACCCGAGAAGGCCGGATGGACACCGGAGACCCCGAAGAGTTCGGCTGGCGTGACCTGGGCCGCACCGAGCTTGGCCACAACGATTCCAGCGGCCCGGTTCGCGAGCCGTGCCGCCTCCTCCAGTCCGGCTCCGGTGGCGAGGACCGCCCCCAGCGTAGCCGCGACCGTATCTCCGGCCCCGGTGACGTCCGCCACTTCGTGTGCCTCCGCAGGCAGAGACAGCACTTTGCCACTGGCCTCGATCAAAATCATGCCCCCTTCGCCCAGCGTGATGAGCAGGCCATCAAGCGCAAGATCGGCCCGCAGGCGCTGCCCGCGAGACTCGAGGTCGGATCTTTGCGGACAGGGCCCGGCCACTGCCTCGAACTCCGCCCGGTTCGGAGTCAATAGGGTGGCCCCGCGATATTTCGCGAAATCCCGCCCCTTGGGGTCCACGATGACCGTTTTGCCCTGCTTTTTGGCCTTCTGGATCAGATCGGCGGTCCGGTTCAAGGTCCCCTTGCCATAATCCGACACGATCAACAGCTGGCAGCGTCCGAACGCATCCGACAATTTCGAACCCAAGGCATCATCCCAACTCTGCCGTGGCGCCTCCTCGAAGTCGAGCCGGACCAACTGTTGGTGCCGTGACAGGACTCGCAATTTGCTGATGGTTCGAAAGCCGGACTCGACAATGAGGTCCTGACGGACCCCCGACTCCTCAAGCAAACCAACAAGCCGATGGCCCTCTTCGTCGTCACCGATGACGCCGATGAGATCAGCACCACAGCCCAGGCGGGCCAGGTTGACCGCCACGTTGGCCGCGCCGCCCGGCCGTTCGTGGCGATCCGAAATCCGGACGATCGGAACCGGGGCTTCGGGAGAAATCCGTTCGGTCTCGCCGGCCCAGTAGCGGTCCAGCATGACGTCGCCCACGACGAGCACGCATGTCTTCGAAAAATCGATCCCCATGGGCATCCGGGAATGTGCCAAAATGCCCGGGAATCATACCACGTGCCCATTATTCAACTCACGCTGACCGTTGAAGGAAGCCCACACTCCGCCGGCTCTGTGGAAACCGCGGCACTGGCCCCTCTGGGCAGCTGCGGCTCTGGTGTATTCGGCAGGTCAGCTGCCCTACGCCTGTGAACCGGTTGCGGGTTCCTGCTTTGGACTGCTTTACGCCGTCCTGCAGCCACGACGGCGGGCGATCACCAGAGACAACCTGAAACGATGTTTCCCGGAGAAAACCCCTCGTGAGATCCGCCGACTCGCCCGAGCTCATTTCCGGGCACTCGGCATGGGATTTATCGAGACGGCCATGGGCTGGTGGCGATCCGATGAGCGGCTTCCACCCGTAACAATCGAGGGACTCGAGCATCTCGAGGGGGCCTTGGCCCGCGGCCGAGGTGCATTCCTGCTCACAGGTCATTTCACCGCACTCGAGATCGGAGCCCGATTCATCAGCCGGAAAATCCCGGTTGGTGCGCTCTACCGCCCGGGTAACAACCCCGTTCTGGATCGTCTCATGCGGCAGGGAAGACAGCGGCGGACGCAGATCGCGATCCCACGGGATAATGTTCGGATGCTGCTCCACGCGCTGGCCAATAATATTCCGGTCTGGTACGCCACGGACCAGGGCTACACGGGCAAAGGGAGCGCCCAAGTCCCTTTTTTCGGGAACCTCGCACCGACACACGTAGGATTGAGCCGGCTGGCCCAGGCCAGCCGGGCGCCGGTTGTCCCGTTCTTTGTCCGGAGACTGCCGGGACGGGAGGGGTTCCGGGTCATGATCGAACCGCCCTTGACCGATTTTCCCGGCCGCGATCCCGTAGAAGATGCCAAACACGTGCACGAGCTTCTCGAGCACTACATCCGGATGATGCCAGAGCAGTATCTCTGGAGTCATGACCGCTTCAAGGACCATCCGCGCGGGAAAACCGTCCGGACGCCCAGCCCAAGCAAATAACGCAAGTTACTTGCATTTAAACCGGCTGGCGGTTACCCTGTGCCCATGGCGCGTCCCTCCCAGATCCGGCCCCAGCTCGATGCTCTCCTGCGCAGCCACCGCGAGCCGCATGCTTGGACACTCGAAGAACTCCGGCAGGCCCTGGCCCGGCTCGGGATCCACTCCAATTTCTCGTCCATTTTCCGCTCCGCCCGTCAAGCCGTCGACCAGGGGCGGTGGCAATCAGTCATGCTCGGAGACGGCAAGACCCGGTTCGAGTGGTCCGGGCATCACCATGACCACCTTTTCTGTCAATCCTGTGGGAGCCTCGAAGCGGTACCCTGCAAACTCGCCCAGTCCCTGCATCACCGGATGGAGCAGCAGACGGGGTACCGGATCCATAACCATTCGATGGTCTGGGAAGGAACCTGTCCGCGCTGCATCCGGAAACGTTCCCGCCACGGCCCCGGTAAGCCCGCCCTCCCCAGCCAAAAGCCCGATTTATGCTGAATCTCTGGAACCCTGGGCATCTGGCCATGGGGCTTGCCTTGCTCACAGCCTTCGCCCTCGGCATCGTTCACGGTCTCACCCCGGATGAGCATACCTGGCCCATCACCTTCAGCTATGCCATTGGCGGCTATTCCAGCCGGCGCGGACTGCGCATGGGACTCTTGTTCTCACTGGCCTTTACCCTGCAACGCGCCCTCGCCAGCGAGCTGGCTTTTCTGGGTGTGGTTTCCTTCATGGATGCAAGAACCAACTCCTGGGTCTGGCTCGCGGTCGGGACGGTCATGTGGTGGGGAGGATGGCGCATCGTCCGAACGAGGAGTCCCCACTCGCCGGCCGGTCAGGCGGGCGAGCCCGAACTCCGTGAGCCCAAGCCCTGGATGCCACTCGTTCATGGTTTTATCGCCGGCTGGGGGTTTGGTGCCTTCGCACTCATCATCTATACCGTGCTCGCTCCCGCCATGCCATCGGCAGCCTGGGGATGGGTGCCGGGTGCCCTGTTTGGCCTCGGGACCACTCTCATTCAGGCCCTAGCAGGTGCCGGCTTTGGAGGGTGGGCCGCAAGCCGCGGGCTCTCGACCGAAGACCTGCGCAAAGCCGCCCTGCGCACTGCAGGACGCACCCTCAAGTGGGGCGGAGCCGCCTTCGTTGCCGCCGCGATCTTGACCCTCCTGGTCCCGGCCACAGGGCAGTTGGCCGTCTCGACCGGAATCCGGATCCATAACCTGGCCCACCTGGGGCTTGCTTTCCTCTTGGTGATCTTGATCGTGCTGGGCGTCGGCATGGGATCTTTCACCCTTGAGATCCGCAGGCTGCGCCCCCCCGTTCACCCTCGAATCACCCCAAGAGGTCTCCAATGAACCCGGAAAGAACCCCGAGATCCCGGCTCCACTCCGTCTTCCGAACGCTGGCCTTGGGCTTGCTGGGACTGGGAGCGCTGGCCGGATCGGTCCGTGCCGACGGACGACTTCTCGAGCGGGCCCCCGCGTCCAACCCGTGCGTCGGACGTTATGCCTTGCTGGCCGTGCTCGATCGGCCGACCGTGGCGGACAGCAGTTGCGTCGTCCGACCGGGCCACGTGGTCATCGAGGCCGGTTACGCCCACGCGACCCTCTACCCCTCCGGTAGCGGACATGGCTGGGATGCCCCTCAGATGGAAGTCCGGTTCGGACTGCCTCACGAGAACGAACTGGTTGTCCTGCCACCCAACCGGGTAGCCGCCCCCGGTGCCGATGGCTACACGGGCTCGGTCGTCGGGCTCAAGCATGAGTTCGATGTCTCAACGACCTGGCAGTTCGCCGCGGAAAGCCTGGTGACCCTCCCTTCCGGGGATCCCAATCAGGGGAGCGCGGGGACCGGTGTCGCAATCAACGGCGTCGCGAGTTACAGCCCCTCCTCGACCGTCGGGCTGTCTCTCATGGCCGGTTTTACGTCGGAAACCGAGCCCTCAAACCTCGGGGGCGGCCGCTACACGAGCTTCAATCCCGATGGCGTCGTGACCTGGGAATTCCTGCCGCCTTGGCAGCTTTACTTCGAGGTGTACGGGGCCACTCATACCGGCGTGGGACAAGGGAGCGGTTACGATGCCGATGGAGGGGTCCAGATCCTGCTCAGCCGCAACATGGAGATCGATTTCGAGGCGGGCACCCGGCTCTCGGGGAACCTGGGTGGTTACTCCCACTATGTCGGTGCCGGACTCGGTCTCGAGTTCTGAGCCGCCCGCTCGGCATCGAACCTGCCCTCGGGCCTTGACAGCGGCCGATCCGAGATTAGAATTCCCGCTGTCCCGGCCACTAGGGAGACCCATGGGCAGTAGCCGCCCTCATCACCTCCGGAGTGGCTCGGTGCGATCCCGCAAGCGGTTCTTCTGACCGTGGGCGGTGCGCTCGCACCAGCCACGGCAAACGAAACCGCGCCATCAGGCCAGGGTTGGACCAACCCCCACGAGGGTGGTACACGCGGCTTCACCATCCGGAAATTCCCGAAAACCCATCCCGCCTGCCACTCTCGGGTGCCGGGGTACCGGGGGTGGGTAGGTGCGCTGCCCGGAGACGTGCCATGACGGCCATGATTCACAGACGGGTGCCGCTGCGGACCCGGAGGAAAGGCGGTGAAAACTCCCCTCCGGACTGAGCCGGGGTCCGTGACGGACACGGTCGCTCTGCCCGAGGACGTTTCCCTCAGGCTCGCCGACCGGCTCCATGTCCATGCACTGAGACATGGCCAGGCCACCCTGTGGAACCGCCTGCTTCTGGGACTCACCCTGATCGGACCCGGGATTCTCGTCATGCTGGGTGACAATGATGCGGGCGGGGTGGTGACCTACATGCAAACCGGTGCCCGCTACGGAATCGGTCTCTTCGTCCCCCTCATGATCCTCCTGGGATTCGTGGCCTACCTGGTCCAGGAAATGACCATCCGTCTGGGTGCCGTAACCCGGCGCGGGCACGCTGAGCTCATCTGGAAGCGCTACGGCCCCTTCTGGGGCGCCTTCTCCCTTTTTGATCTCGTGGCTGCGAACGTTCTCACCCTCATGACGGAGTTCATCGGCATCCGGGTCGCCAGTGCGGTGTTCGGCTGGCCCTACGCCCTGACCATTCCGTTGGGCGCCTTGTTCGTGGTGCTCTGCCTCGTGTATCTGCGTTACTGGACCTGGGAGCGGATCAGCCTGCTCATCGCGGCCTTCAACCTGGTTTTCATCCCGATCACCCTCCTCTCGCACCCGGACTGGTCGGCCATCGGACGCAGCCTGGTGGGTGGGGGTTGGATCCTGACGGGCGGATTGCTGGCCCCCGCCTTCCTGATCCTGCTCTCAGCCAACATCGGAACCACCATCGCACCCTGGCAACTGTTTTTCCAGCAGTCTTGCGTGGTCGACAAGGGACTCTTGGAGAAGGACATCAATGCCGGACGGCGTGATCTCATGATCGGCGTGATCGGCATGGTGCTCGTGGCCATGGCGCTCATCATCCTGAGCGGGCAGTACATCCACGGTCAGGCCGGGGCCGACCGTTTCAGCATCGGCACCATGATCCATCTCCTGGAGATCCGGCTCGGGCCCTGGATCGCGAGCCTGTTTGCCCTGGGACTTCTCGAGGCCGGCCTCATCGCCTCGATCGTGATCACGGCGAGCACCTCGTGGGCGTTCGGCGAAGCCTTTGATATCCCTCGCTCACTCAATGCCCGGCCCCGGCAGGCCTGGGGGTTCTATGCGCCCGGAATTGTGAGCGTGCTCATCGCAGCTGGCGTGGTGATGATCCATGCCATTCCGCTCGGTTTCCTCAATCTCACAGTCCAGGTGGTCGCCACGATCTTCATGCCGGCTGCCCTCCTGTTCCTGCTCATGCTGCTCAATGACCGGGAACTCATGGGGGATGAGGTCAATGGACCCGTCCGCAACACCCTGTCCATCGGCCTCATGGCCCTGCTCATCCTGTGCAACGCACTCTACGGTCTCGCCTCCTTCCACGTCCTTTTCTAGGCCAGGTGCCCGTCATGAAAGAACTCGACGAATATGACCCCCAGCAAATTCGCACTCTCCTCGAGCAGGAGCACTGGCTGGATCCTCTGCCGCCGGTCCGACGGGTTCCGCTGGCGGGTTGGCAGCGGGCGGTCTTCTGGGGGCTCCGGATCTACATCGTGATCATGATCGTGGTCGTCGCCTGGGGGTTTTCACGCTCTTTCGGTTGAGCCGCGACGTCGTTCGAAATCTGGCCGGTCCGGCCGTTCTCCGATCCGCCCGGGGGGCGTCACCCCGGTAGAGCCAGGCGAGCTCGGCAGACCACTCCAAGATCGG
>JAKARN010000074.1 GCA_021828425.1 Pseudomonadota bacterium
GATCCGGTCGAATCCCCTTCTGGGCCATCGCCTCGAAGAGCGTGGCCGCATTGCCGAGCAGACCCACGGAGACCGGCCGACCCCGGGTGCGGGCTTCTTCGATGCATCCGAGTGCCTCATCCAGTCCGGTTGCGACCCGATCCAGGTATCCGCTCGCAAGCCGCCTCCGGATGCGACTTTCGTCGACCTCAACCGCAAGGGAGGACAGGCCGGCGAACGTGGCGGCCAAGGGCTGCGCGCCACCCATCCCGCCGAGTCCGGCGGTGAGGAGCCAGCGGCCGGTCGCATTCCCGCCATAATGCTGGGACACGGCCTGTGCAAAAGTCTCGTAAGTCCCCTCGATGATCCCCTGCGAACCGATGTAGATCCAGGACCCGGCCGTCATCTGCCCGAACATCATGAGCCCCTTCCGGTCGAGTTCCTCGAAGTGTTCCCAGGTCGCCCAGCGACCGACCAGGTTGGAGTTCGCGATCAGGACCCTGGGCGCATCCGGCTGGGTTTCAAAGACACCGACCGGCTTGCCGGACTGGATCAGGAGGGTTTCGTCGTTGGCCAGCCTGCGCAGGGTCGCAACGATGGCGTCGAAGGACTCCCAGTCCCGGGCCGCCCGGCCGATACCGCCGTAGACCACGAGTTCCTCGGGCTTCTCGCCAACCTCCGGATCGAGATTGTTGTGGATGAGGCGCAGGGCGGCTTCCTGGACCCATCCGGCGCAGCTCCGTTCGGGCCCCCGAGGCGCCCGGAGGGTGATGGATCGGTGTCGGGTGGGCATGGGCAGACTCTCCCAAGGCAGTACATCAAAGGGGGGTTCAGGTCTCCGGCGTCATTCTACCGCCGCCGTTTCACGTCTTGCCTCACTGCCGGCCATTCAGGACGAAACGCCGGGCATTGTCGAAGAGTGCCAACCACGGGGATGTCTCTCCCCAGTCGTCGGGATGCCAGGAGAGCTGGACGGTTCGGAACGAACGCTCGAAATGCGGCATGGCGATCAAGACGCGGCCATCCCGGTTCGTGAACGCGGTGGCTCCACCGGGGGAACCGTTCGGGTTCGCCGGATAGTCCTCGGTCGGCTCCCCCCGCCCGGACAGGTACTCGAGCGCAACGCCCCCGCGGGCCCGTAGACGGTCGAGATCCCCGGGCGCAAACCAGGCTCGCCCCTCACCGTGGGAGATGACGATCGGCCATTCCCCACCCGCAAGACCGCTGAGCCAGGGAGAAGCATGGGAACCCACCCGGACCATGGCGAGACGCGCTTCGAACTGTTCGGAACGGTTCGGCTTGAATTCGGGCCAGTCCTCCGCGCCCGGAATGAGATCGCGGAGTCCCGCCAGCATCTGGCAGCCATTGCAGACTCCAAGTGCCAGGGTACCGGGACGGGCGAAAAATGCCCGAAACCCCTCGCGTAGCCGGGAATCATCACGGATGGCCCGCGCCCAACCATTCCCGGCACCCAGGACATCTCCGTAGGAAAAGCCACCGCAGGCAGCCAAGACATCGTAAGACTCCAGTGTTTCGTCACCGGAGACGAGATCGCTCATGTGCACGTCGGACGCCCGGAAACCCGCCGCCATGAATGCAGCCGCCATCTCGAGCTGTCCATTCACACCCTGCTCGCGCAGAATGGCCACCCGGGGCCGGCTCGAACGGGAGGGACGGAAGACTTTCCGGACAGGCGCCGGCGAAGCCCAAAGACGATAGCGGTCCGGATCATCCCGCGCAAGCTCCTCCTGGTCGGCCGATTCCGGCTCGTCGCGTAGCCGTTTCATCGCATGGGTGGTCTCCGACCAGATCCGGCGCAACTCGGAGCGGCGGGCCTCGAACGGGATATGGGAGCCAGAGCAGATCCGGATCCTGTCCTCCGGATGGGCCGTGGCCAGGCGGTGGACCTGTCCTTCGAAACCATCCCGTTCCAGAAGTGCCAGGATCTCCGTCACATGGGCAGGATCCACGGCCAGAATCACGCCGGGTGCCTCATCAAGGAGGAAGCGGAGCAGAAACTCGCCCTCCCGCGGAATCTCGAAGTCGAGTCCGGCACGGCTGGCAAAGGCCATCTCCAGGGCAGCCACCCAGGCGCCGCCGTCCGAACGGTCATGGTAGGCACAAACCCCGCCCCGTTCCCGGAGGCGATTCAGGATCTGCCAGAAACGGATCAGCATCCCCGGATCTTCAAGATCCGGCGCTCGGGTTCCGAGCTGGCCCGTCACTTGCGCCGCCGTGCTTCCACCCAGCCGGCCGGGCCGTCTCGTGAGCTCGACCAGGACGAGGATGGGGGACCCTTGAGGATCGAAAACCGGCGTGAGGGTCCGGCGGACATCCGGGACCTGTCCGAAGGCCGAAACCACCACGGTCACGGGGGAGCGGATCTCGGTTTCTTCCGCGGTCCCCCCTTGCCGCAGCCGCACCCTCATCGAGAGTGAATCCTTGCCCACGGGGATCGGAATCCCCCAGGCCTGTGCACAGGCCGTGAGCGCGTCCACCGCGGCATAGAGCGCCCCCTCCTCCCGGGCATCGCCCGCGGCAGCCATCCAGTTGGCCGAGAGCGCCACGGCCTCGGGGCCGCGGACGGAAGCCGCCATGAGGTTGGTCAGGGCCTCGGCCGCTGCCAGGCGGGCGGAGGCAGCAGGATCGATGAGCGCCACCGGCGGACGTTCCCCCAGGGCGAAGGCATCGCCTCCGAGACTGGTGAAGTCCCGGGCCACCACCGCGACGTCGGCCACGGGAACCTGGTAGGGACCCACCATCGGATCCCGCACCGACAAACCACCGACGGTCCGGTCGGCGATCGTGACGAGGAAGCTCTTGTCGGCCACCGAAGGCGCCTTGAGAACCTCCCGGAGCAGGACCGGAACCGGCAGGTCCCAGACCAGTCCGTCCCCCCCCTCCTCCCGGCAACCGGACGGCAGCACGATCCTCCTCTTGCGCCTCCGGGTCCCGTGGAACAGGAGCGCGAGATCCAGATCGACCGCGCACTGCGGGGGGGTTCCCGTGCGCACGACGAGGCGCGATTCGGCGGTCGTCTCCCCGATCCGGGCCCAGGGACATCGCTCCCGTCCCGCGATCGTCGCCAGGACCGGCAGTGCCTCGGGCAGGAACGCCAGCACATACCGTTCCTGGGACTCGTTGCACCAGACCTCCATCGGCGACAAACCGGAATCCCCGCGCGGGACTGCATCGAGATCGATCACCGCACCGACCCGGCCGGACCAGACGAGTTCGGGCACGGCATTGGCCAGACCGCCGGCACCCACGTCATGGATGGAAACCACGGGGTTGTCGGGACCGAGCGCGACCAGCCGGTCGATGACCTCTTGGGTCCGCCGTTCCATCTCGGGATTGCCCCGTTGCACCGATGCCCAGTCCAACCCGTCCGCGAGACCCCCGGCCCGTGAGGATTGGGATCCTCCGCCGAGACCGATGAGGAAGCCCGGTCCTCCCAGCACGAGGATTGCAAGCCCGGGCCGGAGCGGGCGCTTGCGCCAGGCGTGGCCCCGTAATGAGCCGATCCCTCCGGCCAGCATCACCGGTTTGGCATAGCCATGGGTCACCCGGGAGAGGAAATCCGGTCCTTCCGGCGACTCGAAGCTCCTGAAATAGCCTGCCAGGTTGGGCCTGCCGAACTCGTTGTTGTAGGATGCCGCGCCCACCGGTCCGTCCCGCATGATTTCCAGGGCGCTGGCCATTCCCGGCACATGGGCCGGATCCTTCCGTTCCCAAGCACGGGGCAGTCCCGGAATGTGGAGGTCGGAAACCGTGAATCCGCACAATCCGGCGCGCGGCCGGGCGCCCCGGCCGGTTGCGGACTCGTCCCGGATCTCCCCCCCGCTCCCGGTGGCCGCACCCGGAAACGGGGCGATGGCCGTGGGATGGTTGTGGGTCTCGACCTTGATCACGCCGTGGACGGGTTCCCGGTGCATCCGATAGACGCGATCGTCGATGCTGGCGCCGATCCGGCGCGCCGTCCCTCCTTCGATCACGGCCGCATTGTCGCGGTAGGCCAGAAGGACGGGGCCGTGATGGCTCCGGTAGGTCGCATTGATGCAGGAAAAGAGGGTTCGGTCCAGACGTTTCCCATCCACCTCGAGCGGTGAATGGAACAGGTGGTGCCGGCAATGCTCCGAGTGGATCTGTGCCCACATCATGAGCTCCGCATCGGTGGGGTTCCGGCCGAGCCGCCGATAGACGGACAGGAGATGGTCCTGATCCTGCCCGGCCAGACCAAAACCATACCGCCGGTCGGCCTCCTCGAGCGCGCCCCGTCCCTCCTCCAGCAAGGGCACCACGCCGAGGGGGCGTGGGAGGGGGGCTTCGAAAATCCGGTGGGCTTCCGGAAGCATGGCAAGTGCGCTCTCGGTCAGTGGATCGGCGATCTTCCGGGCCAGCATCTCCCGCTCCGTTCCGGACAGCGGATCCCCAGCCCGGTAGACCACTCCCCGTTCGATCCGGCCGAAGCCGGAAAGCCCGGTCCGCTCAAGGATGTCCGTGGCCTTGGAGGACCAGGGGGATACCGTGCCCAGCCGCGGCACGACCAAGAAGACACGGGAAGAATCCGGAAGGAGCCCCGACGAAAGGAGCTGTGCTTCCCCGAGAAGCGCCAACAGCTTTTCCTCCTGGAGCGTCCCCGGGGCCTCTTTTTCGACCAGGTAGAGAAAACGGGCGTCCGCCAGCCGGATTTTTACCGGGGCCCATCGTTCCTCGATCTTCCGGAGCCGGAAAGGGGAGAGGGCGGGACCTCCGAGGTAAGCACGCAACGGATTTCCGAGGGTTGGCCCAAACGGCGGACCCTGAAATTATAGCGCGGCACACGAAGCGCGCAGGCGGACCCCCTCTTCCACGGGAAGGAAGCCCCAAGCGTGGGGGCGGTCACGGCAGCTCGATCCCGGGATCTGCGAGCATTCCCTCTTGTCCCAAAACCTTCCCCCCACAAGGGATTCCACAATGCAAGCCCCCGGTGAGGCGATCGGCAAAACAATCCAACCCATCCCAGGGACCCGATGGAGGATTTTTTCGGGATCCTCAAGGGAGTTTTCGGTTTCAACAGGGTCAGACACCAAGACCCGCCAGGAACCCCACGCCTGTCCTTGGTCGGTGGCCTTCATGCCCACCTGATCCAGAAAGCCCCCGGGACCGGGGGGAAATCTTCAGCCGGAAGGGGTGCAAAACCAAAAACAGCCCCCCGGATCCGGAAGCCCTGCCCCCCTGTTGCCGGATGGATCAGGGTTCCTTCGGTCCCACTTTCCTGGTTTCGGCTGGGGGGTCCTTCCAAAGGAATGACCCGCCCCTTCGAGGTTCGGGGTCTGGATCCACAGTCGGCCTCCCTGCCGGAGCAGGGAGAGGCATGCCCGGAGGGTGGACCACGGGTCTGGCCCAGCGGAACGCCGATGAATACATCCCGTCACCGTACAGTCCAATCTTCGAGTCGAAGGTCTTCGATCCGAGAGAACTCCCGTGTGTTGTGTGTGACAAGAGTTACATCTAGTGCATGCGCATGGCTGCCGATGAGCGTATCGAGTGGACCAATCGGTCTTCCCTGCTGCTCGAGCGATGCGCGGATGTCCCCGTACGTCATTGCGGCGTCTTCATCGAACCCCGCAACCTCGAGCGCCAGCAGGAATTCATCCAGAGCGTCATGTGCAACCTCGGGGCGACTGCTTTTGGCTGCTCCGAACGTGAGTTCACCCAACGTAATGGATGAAATTCCGACGTGTCCGATCGGTTTGCCGCGGATTTTCTTGAGTGCAACTGGATGCTTCTTGATGATGGCGATGCACGTGTCCGTATCCAGCATCCATTTCACGGTAGCAGACCTCGCTGCTCTGCTTCAGGTGGCTGCTCGCGTGTGCTCATGAAATCTGCTGGAAACTGATCGAGGCTCTGCACCAGCGTGTCCCATGATTTGGTTTTGGGCAGAAGTACGACCGCACTGCCAACACGCTTGATCAGCACCTCTGCTCCCGCGAAGCGGAACTCCTTGGGGAGCCGTACTGCCTGACTGTCACCGTTCTTGAAGAGCTTGGCCGTTTTCACGAGAACCCCCTTCATCTCTAAAAATGGATATCAACTATATATATATCTGGGAATTCCGTCAAGGACGCCGTAGCCGCACTCGTGGCCGCTGTCCCCAACCGGAACTTTGCCCAGGTGCCCGCCCGCGGAGCACTGATCTCGCCTTCAACCTTCAAGGTGATGCGAAAGATCGGTGGCAGGGCGGCCGCGTGGCCGTGTTGCGACGACCAGTTGAACCTGGGCTGGACTTGCCGATCTCTATGAAACCGATCCCCGTTTCGCGGCCACCCTCAACCGCTGGGTGTGGGAAACCTCTCCTCGTATCTTGCGGCATCGATCCAGGCTAGGAAAGTGTCCCGGAAAGTGGCGTCTGGGCCCCCTTTGCCAGCCGAGCCTGTCTTTTCTTCGCAACTACTCGGCATAACAGAACCAAACGTGTCGTGCGGCACAAACGCAGCCACCAATCTGCTTTCCGGTATCTGTACAAGGTGAACCTCCTATTGGCTGTCCTTGCGGTTGGATGGGCTCAATCCCTGCAATGGCTGCGCCAAACAACAACGGGATCAAGAATGGGGAAAAGAAAAGATAGCCACCGACTGTGCGTCTCTTGTTTATCGAACAGTCTCCGTCGCGTTCCCTGGCTTGATGGTTTCCAGTCTTTCGGGCAGACCCGCGCGATTCAGTTTCGAGTGTATCCCCCTCGAGATTGGTCAAGCCGGAGCCAAGCGGTTCCCATGAAAACACAGGAGTACCTGCCGGTTCCGCAACCAACCCCCGTTCGATCCGGCCGAAGCCGGCAAGCCCGGTCCGCT
>JAKARN010000075.1 GCA_021828425.1 Pseudomonadota bacterium
CATCCAGGTACCCGTCACGCGGGACCGTTTCGCCAGCCGGGGAGGAGCTGGTCGACAAAGCGGGGCTCGATCACAGCCCCCGAAAGGCTGTGGGCCCCGAGGCTCGCCGCCTTCTCAAGCACGGCCACTGAAAGCTCCGGCTTCTCACGCTTGAGCGTGAGCGCGCAGGCCAGTCCGGCCGGACCCGCGCCGATGATGAGCACATCGTAGCGGAGACTGTCAGTATCGGCCACGGGACCGGTTCACTTGGGTTGCATGCGGACGGCGCCATCCAGCCGGATCGTGGTACCGTTCAACATGGGGTTTTCGACGATGGACCGGACGAGATCGGCGTATTCCGCTGGGCGACCGAGACGCGACGGGAAAGGCACCTGGGCGCCCAAGGAGGCTTGGAGTTCAGGCGTCATGCCGGCCACCATCGGGGTCTCGAAAATACCGGGAGCGATCGTGACCACACGGATCCCGATCCGGGCAAACTCGCGCGCCAGGGGCAAGGTCATGCCGACTATCCCTCCTTTCGAGGCCGAATAGGCTGCCTGCCCGATCTGGCCCTCGAAGGCGGCCACCGAGGCGGTGAGCACAATCACCCCCCGCTCGCCCTCCCCGTTTGGGGTCTGCGACTGCATGTACTGGGCGGCCCCTTTCACCAGAAAAAAGGATCCCAAGAGATTGATGGCGATCGTTCGGGAAAAGTGCTCGCCTTTCATCGGACCTTCGCGTCCGAGCGCGCGTCCGGCCCCGATGACGCCGGCACAGGAGACGACGAGATCGAAGCCACCCAGAAACTCCTGGGCACGAAGCAAGGCCTGGTCAACAGATCGCTCGTCACTCACGTCGGTGGGCAGGAAGCGCACGCGCCCCGCCCACTCCCGCTCCGCCCGTTCCCCCTTCTCCCGATCGACATCGAGAATCGCGACTTTTCCTCCGTCGACCACCACCCGTTCAGAAACGGCCCGGCCCAGCCCGGAGGCTCCGCCCGTCACAACTGCCCGCAAGTCTTGAGATCGCATCGCCCGAGGCTCCTCTCATGGAACGGTGAATGTTTTCCATTTCAATTATAAGGGAGAGCTCGCCTTCACCGTGATCCGCACGATCTCGCGGAGCGCCTCGCGCCAGTGGATGGGCTCAAGCCCGGTCCGGGCGATCGTTTCCGATTTGTCGAGGACCGCCTGGAAAGGGCGTCGGGCAGGCAATGGGTATGCCTCGGTGGGAATCGGGTGGATCGGGACACGGCGCTCGAGAAGACCTGCATTCCGGGCCTCTTCCTCGATCGCACAGGCAAAATCGTACCAGCTCGCGACTCCGGCATCGCTCCAGTGCAGGATGCCGGAAAGATCGTCACGCAGCGCCACCGACCAGAGAAAGCGGGCCAGCGAGAGGGCCGAGGTGGGCGTACCCACTTGGTCGTCGATCACCCGGAGTTCGGGCTGTTCACCCAGGAGACGCAGGATGGTGCGGAAAAAGTTGTTCCCCCAAGGGGCATAGACCCAGCCGGTCCGGACGATCAGGGCCGACAAATCTCCGAGTGCCTGGATGGCTTTTTCTCCCTCGGCCTTGCTTTCACCATAGCGGTTGACCGGCCTTGGACAATCTTCAGGTCGCCACGGCCGACCACGATCGCCCGGAAACACGAAATCGGTTGAGACATGAACCAACCGGATGCCTTCCGTCCGAGCGAGTCGGGCCAATTCCGCGGTCGCCTCCACATTGACCGCCCGTGCCTGTTCGAACTCACGCTCGGCACGGTCGACGGCCGTATAGGCGGCCGCATTGAGGATGAGGCCCGGGTTTGAAGTTCTCAGGGCCGATTCGATATCCGAACGGCAGGTCAGGTCCAGATCATCCCGGGCGAAACGGATAACCTCGACCCCAGAAGGACGGAGCTCCCAGAGCGCCCGGCCGAGCTGTCCTCCGGCGCCCAGGAGGAGAACCCGGCCAGTTAAGGGGTCAACCGTGCGATTCTTCAAGGAGGCGAAGGAGGTATTGGCCGTAGCCGTTCTTGAGAAGTGGCGTGGCGAGATGCTCAAGCTGCTTGCCATCGATGAATCCCTGCCGGAACGCCACCTCCTCGGGGCAGGCCACCTTGAGTCCCTGACGCGCTTCAAGTGTCTCGATGAAGTTCGCGGCCTGCAGCAGAGACTCGGGGGTTCCGGTGTCAAGCCAGGCAATCCCGCGCTCGAGACGCTCGACCGAGAGTTTTCCCTCGGCCAGATAACGGTTGTTGAGATCGGTGATCTCGAGTTCGCCCCGTGCGGAGGGGACCAGTCGGGCCGCGTGCTCTGCCACCGACCCGTCGTAAAAGTAGAGACCGGTCACGGCATAGTGTGAGCGCGGCCGGGCTGGCTTTTCCTCGATGCCGCGCGCGTGGCCGTTCTGATCGAAATCCACCACCCCGTAACGTTCGGGGTCACTCACATAGTAGGCAAAGACGGTCGCACCCTGGGTTCGTTCCGCGGCTCGACCGAGGGTCTGGGTCAGGCCCTGACCGTAGAAAATGTTGTCCCCAAGGATCAGGGCGACCGGGCTTCCCTCGACAAAGGAGCGGGCAATCAGGAACGCCTGCGCAAGCCCCCCCGGATGGGGCTGCTCGGCATAGCGGATCTCAAGTCCCCACTGGGTGCCATCGCCGAGCAATGCCCGATAGCTGGGGAGGTCCCTGGGCGTCGAGATCAGGAGAATCTCCCGGATCCCGGTCAACATGAGCGTGGTCAGCGGATAGTAGACGAGCGGCTTGTCGAACACCGGCAGGAGCTGTTTGCTCACGACATGGGTGATCGGATAGAGGCGGGTCCCGGAACCGCCTGCCAGAATGATGCCCCGGCGGATCACGGGACCTGAGATGCCAGGATCCGAGAGGTGGGGTGCATATCAGTTCTCCCGGTGAGATGGAATCCGGTTCACCACCAAGGGGATCACGACCCCACGGCCGGCTTCTTCTTCCCTAGGTTCCGCCCTGTGGAAATCCCCATGGGTCAGGCGGGTGAGCTCCCCGATCAGCTCCGTTCGGGTTGCGGGCATCAGCCGGGCAGACCAGAGTTCGAGATCCCGCTTGAGGGACGTCCAGTCCGAATGGGTTTCGCCCTGGGCCAAAAACAGCTTGGGATGGTCCGTCATCAGCCGACGCTCATTTTCATAGAAAAGCTGTTCCGCAAGTTTTTCGCCCGGGCGCAAGCCGATGTAGACAATCTCCATGTCGATCCCCAGGCGGTGGCCGGACAGCTCGATCATTTGTTCCGCAAGATCCCGGATCCGAATGGGATTCCCCATGTCCAAGACAAAAATTCCAGCACCCAGGCGCGAGGTCGCAGCTTCGAGAACCAGGTGGACGGCCTCCGAGATGGTCATGAAGTAGCGCCTGACCTCGGGATGGGTGACAGTTACCGGGCCCCCGGCCTTGATCTGTGCCCGGAAGAGGGGGACCACCGATCCCATGGAATCGAGGACGTTGCCAAAACGGACGGTCATGAATTCCGTTCTGCCCTGTCCATTTAGGGCCAAAACGATCCGCTCGGCCAGCCGCTTCGTGGCGCCCATGATGTTCGCAGGCCAGACCGCCTTGTCGGTCGAAACCAGCATAAACCGGTCCACCGAATGGCGGATGGCCATTTCAGCCATGTTCTTGGTCCCGAATACATTGTTCCGGATTCCGGCCACCGGATTTTCCTCGACCAAAGTCACATGTTTGTAGGCCGCGGCATGGAAAACCACCTCCGGGTGAGTCTCGCGGAACACACCATCCATCGCCTCGGCCGAGGTGACATCGGTTAGACGACCCTCGATCCGGGCTCCGGCCAGCGGACTCAGCTCGGCCAAGATCCGGTAGAGATTGTATTCCGCATGATCCACGAGGATCAGCCGATCCACGCCAAGACTCAAGAGCTGACGGCAGATCTCGGAGCCTATCGAACCGCCGGCACCGGTGACCAGGATCCGTTTCCCACCAAAAAAGTTCTGCAAGGCCGAAGACTGCATGACAACCGGTTCGCGCCCCAGCAAATCCTCGACCGAAACCGGTCTCAACCGCTCGACGGTAATCCGCTGGTTGATGAGTTCGCTCAGGCGGGGCAGCGTCCAGCAGGTCACCTGAAGAGTCTGACAGATCTGCACGACCTGCTGCAGGAGTCTCCGGGGTGCGGAGGGCATGGCGTAGATCACGATTTGAGCCCGCACCTCCTGGATGACCCTTGACAGTTCGTTGACCGTGCCGAGAACTGGCACTCCCTGGAGGGCACGACCCTGCTTGGCCGGATCGTCATCCACGAAAGCGACCGGCACATAGGTCCGGTCATCGCGCAGGTCGCGAAGCAGAAGCTCCGCCGCGACACCCGCTCCGACCAGAACCGCCCGCTGACCCGTCCTCTGGAAGAAAAGACCCCGTCGCTCCTTCCAGATGCGATACCCCAGACGGCCCGCCCCCAGGCCGATCAGCAACAGAAGGGGCTGCAGGACCAGAAAGCCCCGTGGCAGCCGTTCCAGGTCGTCGATGAAGGTGATCGCGCCCAGTGTGAGCAGCGCGCCCAAAGCCACCGCTTCCGTCAGACGGATGAGATCAGGCAATGAGGCAAAACGCCAGATCCCCCGGTAGCACTTGAGGGCGTACAGGCTCAGGCTCTGGCACAGGAAGGTCACGCCCAGGTAAACCCACCAGCGGGACTCCAGAGACAAGTCCGCGAGATGCCTCCAGTCGACCCGGACGATCAGCGCCAGCGGGACACTGATGAGGATCCAGAGCGAATCGTGAAAGAAAACGGAGAGGCGAAGGACGGAACGGTTCCGCCACCAGGCCCGGGGCTCGAAAGGTCGCTCGGACAGAGAGGGGCGGGTCACCCGCAAAGGAGTCGCCTCACGGTCGCGACCACGACGCAACAGTCGCTTATGGGGGTCCTCTGTGCAGCGTAGCGCAAATTCATGCGGATTTTCCTTGGCATGAGGTGCTTAATATACGTCTTTTCCGGATCCGCAGAGCGAGCCAGGATCCGGCCTTCATGCCGGAACACGATGCTCGCGGGGTCAGTCAGCCCGGGCGGAGACTCAAGGACCAACCGTTCTTCGGGTCGGTAATGTGCCACGTAGCAGGCGAGTTCCGGTCTGGGCCCCACCCAACTCATCTCGCCACGGATGATATTGAGGAGTTGGGGCCATTCATCCATCCGGCTCCGGCGCAGCCATTTTCCCACCCACGTGATCTGGGGATCGGCCGGAACCGTCAAACCGTTCCGGAATTGTCCCGCCGGGAGGCGGGTCATGCTGCGGAATTTGAACAGCGGGAAGACACCCCCCCCCTGACCGACCCGCTCCTGGATAAAAAAGACCGGTGGCCCATCCGTAACCAGGATAGCCAGCGCAACCAACAACCCCGGCGGCAGGAGCAAGAAACCTGCGAGCGCCGCGAGCAGGCGTTCACCTGGGGAGACCTTGCGCTTCATACTCCGTGTTGACGAACGATGTCCAAAACTGCGTCAATGACGTCACTGACATCAGTATCTGACAGCCTGGGGTGCAGTGGCAAGCTCAGGATCCGGCGATAGGCCCCATCCGCCTGCGGGAAGTCTTCGGGTCGGAAACCGTAGCGGTCCCGATAAAACGGATGGAGATGAAGCGGGATGAAATGGACGGATGCCCCGATTCGACGCCGTCCCAGCTCTTCCACAAACTGGTCCCGACCGATTGACAGGCAGTCCGGCCGCAGTCGGAGCGGATACAAGTGACGGGCATGTCGGATCCCCTCACGCGCTTTCATCGGTTCCAGAGCCGGGCATTCCCCAAAGGCCCGATCGTAGGCCAGAGACACCGCGTCCCGCCGCTTCTGGAAGGATTCCAGCTTTTTGAGCTGAACAAGGCCCATGGCTGCCTGGGGATCGGTCAGGTTGTATTTGAAGCCAGCGGCCTCGATTTCATAAAACCACGCCCCTCCCTGGTGATAGCGCTTCCACGCATCCCGGTTCATGCCGTGGAGGGCCAAGGGTCGAGCCCGTGCAATCCGGGCCTCGTCTCCGGTCAGCATACCGCCTTCACCCGTTGTGAGATTTTTCGTGGCATAAAAACTGAACGCAGTAAAGTGTTTCTCCGATCCGATCGGGTGCCCTCGGTATTCTGCGGCCAGCGCATGGGCCGCATCGAAGACAAGCGCCAACCCATGCCCCTCGGCGAGATCCTGAAATCGTTCCATCTCGACGGGATGCCCCGCAAAATGCACCGGCAGGATAGCCCGGGTTCGGGGCGTGATTGCCCGCTCGACAGCCTCGGGGTCGAGATTCAGGGTATCTGCCTCCACATCGGCGAAAACCGGGCGCGCACCCACATGTTCGATGACATTGGCTGTCGCCGCAAAAGTAAAGGGCGTCGTCACGACCTCGTCCCCAGGCTTGATGCCCAAAGCCACGAGGGCCAGATGGAGGGCTGCGGTGCAGGAAGAAACGGCCAGGGCAGCCTCGGCATCCACCGTCTTGGAGAACGTGTCCTCAAACTCCCGGACCCGGGGGCCGAGCGTGAGCCATCCGCTTCGGAGTGCCTCGGTTGCGGCCTGGATCTCCTCTTCGCCGATCGCGGGTGGGGAAAAGGGCAGGAACGCTTCTCTCATCCGGCATTCTCCAGGGCCAGGGCTCGCCTGAGTATCGCACGACCCCCCCCCCCCCGACACAGCGCTCGAACCAGACGCGTCCCGCACGACCCATGGTCCGGCAACGTTCCGGCTGAGCCTCGAGTTCCAGGAGGAGCCGGGCAAGCGTGGCGGCATCTCCTGAGGGGA
>JAKARN010000076.1 GCA_021828425.1 Pseudomonadota bacterium
GGCCGGTTCGGGTCGAGGTAGAAGCTCTGGAGATAGGTGTAGACCCAGTTCACCCCCTTCTGGTCCACCATCACGGAGAGGTCCGGGGGGGCGGCACCGAACCAGCGGCTCGCTTCCCGTGCCGGCATGGCATTGAGCATCATCTGGGTCGGCTTGGTCTGCAGGAACATGAGTTCGCGGAGGGCCCGATTGTTGAGGTTGAGATCACGGCCGACACGGCTCCATCGCACGTACTGAAGCGTATGGCAACCCATGCAGTAGTTGACGAAAGTCCGGGCGCCCCGCTGGAGGGAGGCCTGGTTGTTGAGGTTCACCGGAGCCGTCATCAGCGGGTAACCCGAGAGCTGAATGGCGTATCCCGTAGCCGGGTAGAGGAGAAGTGCCAGGAATGCGCCGGCCGCGGCCCGGCTCCGCCCAGTATTGCGTTTCATCGGAAGGTCACCCGCTGAGGTACGGTCCGGTCCCTCAGGCCATCCGGCCAGAGCAGGGGGACCAGATAAAACAAGGCCAGGTAAGCCACTGGAATGACGAGTGTCCGCCAGATGAGGGGGGCGATCGACGCCAGGTAGAATCGCCAGTCGATCAAGAGCACCACGGCCAGCGCCACGAAGAAGGTGATGAGGAGGGCTCGCCGGCTGGGGCGACGCGCGTACAGCCAGGCCGTGACGAAAAACAGGAAATAGATCTCCGCGATCCGGAGCCCCATCTTCTGCCAGAACAGGGTGGCCGGCTGCACCCCGATGTAGCCCAGGAAAAGAAAGGTGGCCGCGAAGACGCCCAGGAGGATCCGGTACATCGGTGCCCGGTAGCGGAAGGACTTGATGGGATGGCGGTCGATCCAGGGCATGAGAAAGAGGAGAATGATGGCGAGGGCGAAGGCGCTGACCCCGAACTCCTTGTTGGGGAAGGAACGGAGAACGGCGTAGTAGGGGGTGAAATACCAGAGCGGCCGGATATCCGGCGGGGTCTGCAGGAAATTGGCCGGCTTGAAGTTGTTGCGTTCGATGAAAAAGCCATGCAGGGTCGGGGCGTAAAACGCGATGAGGGCAAAGACCACCAGGAAAACCCCCACGCCGAAGAGGTCCTTCACGGTGTAATACGGATGGAAAGGCACGCCGTCCACCGGTTTGCCCTGGGCATCCAGGTTCTCATGAATCTCGATTCCATCGGGGTTGTTGGAACCGACCTCGTGGAGCGCCATGAGGTGGCAGGCGACGAGAATGAGCAGCAGGAGGGGGATGGCCACGACGTGGAGGGCGAAAAACCGGTTGAGCGTCGCCCCGCTGATCCCGAAATCGCCCCGGATCCAGATTTCCAGGTGGCTGCCGATCCACGGAATGGCACCGAAGAGCGAGGTGATGACCACCGCTCCCCAGTAGGACATCTGCCCCCAGGGCAAAAGGTACCCCATGAATGCCTCGGCCATGAGGCAGACATAGATGAGCATCCCGATGATCCAGAGCAGTTCCCGGGGCTTCTTGTAGGAGCCGTACAGCAGGCCGCGGAACATGTGCAGGTAGATCACGACAAAGAACAGGGAGGCCCCCGTCGTATGCAGGTAACGGATGAGCCAGCCCCAGTGGACATCCCGCATGATGTACTGGACGGAGCTGAACGCCAGGTGGGCGTTGGGCTGGTAGCTCATGGCCAGGAAGATGCCCGTCACGATCTGGTTGACGAGGATCAGGAGGGCAATCGAACCGAAGAAATACCAGAAGTTGAAATTGATGGGCGCGTAGTACTCGCTGACCTGGCTGCGCCAGAGCTTGCTCAAGGGGAACCGGGCATCGATCCACCCGAAAAGACGTCCTCCCCATCCGGCCGACGCGTTGGGAACGGTTTCATGCTGGTTCATAACGGCTCCTCGAAGATCAGCAGACGGCCCGCAAGATGGCGAGGGCCCGGCATCCGCGCTACCATGATAACCGGACGGGGACTGGCGGACCCGCCGATGCGGGATCCGGACGCCGTCGGTTGCCTCTCGACCTCACCGGCCACAATTATACACACAGGAACCGCAATCATTTCGAGCACAACCCCCCTGTCAGCGGACGCGACGCCGGATACCCGGTATCTCTGCGAGGTTGCGGCCTGCCATGCGGCACTCGGCATTCCCGGGGACTACGGCCTGACCCGGGCGTTGCCCCTCCAGAGCCCACCCCCGTTCTGGATCGAGGACGGCATTGACCTCAGTGGCCGACCGATCCGTCTCGCACCGGAGGCGAGCCGGGCCTTCCGCTCCCTCGTCGATGCCGCGCGCGAAGCGGGATTCGTTCCCGTGGTGGTTTCCTCGTACCGCCCCCTGGCGCACCAGGCGCGTCTCGTGAAACAGGCGCTGGATCGCGGTCGGCCGCTCGCCGAGGTGCTTCGCCGGATCGCCCCTCCCGGATTCAGCGAACACCACAGTGGTCGGGCCGTCGACTTATCCGTCGTCGGTGAGGCGGAACCCCTGACGGAGGCCTTCGAGGCCACGGCGTTCTACCGCTGGCTGGATCAGCAGGCCGGATACTTCGGGTTCAGCCTCTCCTACCCCCGGAACAACCGGGCCGGATTCATCTATGAACCCTGGCACTGGGCCTATCGCGCCGACCCCACGGCGTGAACGACACCGGGCTGGATCCACTCGCCGGAAGACCGGCTTCCGCCGGGAAGACGCCGGATGCGGGCCCCCAGCTGCAGCAGTTTCTCCTCGATGCACTCGTAGCCCCGGTCAATGTGGTAGATGCGGTCGACGAGCGTCTGTCCTTCGGCCACGAGCGCGGCCAGGACCAGGCTGGCCGAGGCCCGGAGATCGGTCGCGATCACGGGAGCCGACTGGAGAGTCTCGACCCCGCGGATGATCGCCATGTTGCCTTCGAGCTGGATATCCGCACCCATCCGCTGCAATTCGTGGATATGCATGAAACGGTTTTCGAAGATCGTTTCGGTCACGGTTCCGGTGCCTTCGGCAATCGCATTGAGCGCCGTGAACTGGGCCTGCATGTCGGTCGGGAACGCCGGGTAGGGCGCGGTCCGGACCGAGACGGCACGGGGACGCTTTCGCATGCGGATCTCGATGGCATTGGGGCGGGGCTCGATCTCCGCACCGGACTCCCGCAGTTTCTCGAGGACGGATCCCACGAGTTCGGGCCGGGTATCGCGCAGGCAGACATGTCCCCGGGTCAGCGCGGCGGCCACGAGATAGGTCCCGGTCTCGATGCGATCCGGAAGGACCTCGTGGCAGGTGGCATGGAGTCGGGAAACTCCATCGATCGTGATCCGGTTGCTTCCCGCCCCTTCGATGCGCGCGCCCATGTGGATCAGGCAGTTCGCGAGATCGATCACCTCCGGTTCGCGGGCAGCGTTGTCGATGACCGTCCGGCCCTCCGCCAGGGTCGCGGCCATCATGAGATTCTCGGTGCCGGTCACCGAAACGGTATCCATGAGGATCGTGGCCCCTTGGAGCCGGCTCGAGCGCGCCCGGATGTATCCCTCTTCCACGCGGATCTCGGCTCCCATGCGCCGGAGTCCCTCGAGATGCAGATTGACGGGGCGGACCCCGATGGCACATCCGCCGGGAAGCGAGACCTCGGCCTCCCCGAAGTGGCTGAGCAGGGGTCCCAGGACCAGAATCGACGCCCGCATGGTCTTGACCAGATCGTAGGGGGCGAAATAGCGGCGGATGCTGGAGGCATCGACCTCGAGGCTCATCTTTTCATCAATCGTGACTTCGACCCCCATGAGCCGCAACAGCTCGATGGTCGTCGTCACATCCTGCAGGTGCGGAACGTTGCCGATTCGCATGGGCTCGTTGCACAAGAGACAGGCCGCGAGGATCGGCAGCGTGGAATTCTTGGCCCCCGAGATCCGGATCTCACCCTCGAGGGGGCGCCCACCTTCGATGAGCAGCTTGTCCATGTTCATGAACGGGCCCGCGGGCCTTCCGTCGGTGCCAGGGTTTCGAGCGAGAGGGCATGGATGGCCCCGCCCAGCTGGCTGCCCAGCGCACGGTAGACCCGCCGGTGCCGTTCCAGCACCGGCAGACCCACGAAGCTCCCGCTCACGATGCGGGCGGAAAAATGACGTCCATCGGGGCTTTCGACCTCGACCTCGGCATCGGGGATCGCCTCTCGGATGGCTCCGCGGAGGGTTTCCGGGGTGGGATCCGGCTGGGGGTTGATCATCGCGTCATGCTCCGCCCCTCCCGCGGGGGTGGCTCAGGGGCTGACCGGAAGCGCGGGGGACATCCCCGGGACCGTCCTGAATATGATACCCGCCCCCGTGGGCCGCGGGGTGGAAACGGATCCCGGGTCCGGACCGGATCGGGCATCCCTTAATAATGGTTATGCTATCCTGACCGCAAGGGTTCTGCCCCGGGTTCCGGCGTCCGGAGGGCCCGTTCCGGAGCGGATCCCCACACTCGTGTGGAACGCGGCGCCCCACGGAATCCAGCCTGCATGACCCAATCACCCCCCCGATGCTGAACCCCCCGAACCCGGTCCTCACGAATCGCCCCCGGCCGGCTGACTCGGACGAGGCTCTCTTGGCGAGCGGACGCCGCGTCTTGGAAATCGAGACGCAGGCACTCCTGGCCGTGACGAAAAATCCGCCGGCCGGATTTGCACAGGCCTGCCGGCTGTGTTTGGCCTGCCGTGGACGGATCATCGTGACCGGGATGGGGAAAAGCGGCCACATCGCCCGCAAAATTGCCTCGACCCTGTCCAGCACCGGCACGCCATCGTTCTTCGTCCATCCCGCGGAGGCCAGCCACGGCGATCTCGGCATGCTGGTCGAGGGAGACTTGGTGCTGGCCCTCTCCCATTCGGGGGAAACGGAGGAAATCCTGGCCCTCCTGCCCCGCATCCGTCGGCTCGCCCTGCCGTTCATCACCATCACGGGCAATCCGAAATCGCGCCTCGCCCAACTGTCCGACCTCGTCCTCGAATCTCCGGTGAGCCAGGAGGCCTGCTCGCTCAACCTGGCGCCGACGGCAAGCACCACGGTGGCCCTGGCACTGGGCGATGCCCTGGCAGTCACCCTGCTCGAGGCGCGCGGGTTCACCCGTGAGGACTTCGCCTACGCCCACCCGGCCGGTCGTCTCGGCCGGCGGCTGTGGATGCGGGTCGCCGATCTCATGCACCAGGGATCCGCCATCCCCGAGGTCGGCCCGGAAACGGGGCTCGGCCAGGCTCTGGTCGAGATGACCGGGAAGGGGCTCGGCATGACCGCCGTCACCGGACCCGACCGTGCGCTTCTGGGTATTTTCACCGACGGCGACCTGCGCCGTGCACTCGACCGCCGCATCGACCTTCACGACTGCCGCATGGCCTCGGTGATGACCCGTGAGCCCAAGACCATCGCACCGGATGTCCTGGCCGTGAAGGCGCTCGAGCTCATGGAAGAGTACCGGATCGGTGCCTTGCTCGTGACCGACAACCAGGGTCGACTCGTGGGTGCGCTCAGCATGCACGATCTGCTCCGGGCCGGGGTGGTGTGAGTGGATCCCTTGAGAGTGGCCCTGGCCCCGATCCGTCTCCTCGTCCTGGACGCGGACGGCGTACTGACCGATGGGCAGATCTACTGGAGCGACCGTGGGGAAACCAGCCTGGCCTTTCACGTCCGTGATGGCTGGGGGATCCGCCGGCTCATCGAGGCGGGCTTCCTCCTGGCCGTGATCAGCGGGCGAAGTTCCGGGGCACTGGCCGGCCGGGTTCGGGCCCTGGGCATCCCCCATCTCCACCAGTCGGTCGAGGACAAGGGGGCCACCCTGGCGGGCCTCCAGTCCGCCCTCGGGTGCGGGGTTGCGGAAACCGCGGCCCTCGGCGACGACGAACCGGACCTTGCGCTGTTTGCCGGAGCCGCCGTCCGGCTCGCGGTCGCCGATGCCCATCCCTCGCTGCTCCAGGCAGCCGACTACGTCACCCGCGCCCCCGGCGGCCACGGCGCCGTCCGGGAGGTGGCCGATCTCCTGCTCGCGGCCCGGAGCCCGGTGTGAACCCTCGTCGCCTGTTCGCCACCCTGCTCCTGCTCGTCCTCACCGGCTCGAGTTTCTGGTTGCTCGGCGAGGTCCGTTCACGGGCCCGGAGTCCCACCACCGGACCCGAGCCACCCCGCTATTTCATGACGAAGGCGACCCTCCAGCACTGGAACCGCAACGGCCGGATCGTCTACCGGGTGCGTGCGCTTTTGATCGAACATCTTTCCGTGCCCGGACTCTATGCGCTCACCCAACCCCACCTCATGGATGACCGCCCCGGGCACAACGCCCGCTGGCACGTCCGGGCCGGGCATGGCCTGCTCAACGCGATCGATAACCGGCTCGAGCTCTGGCACCACGTCCGGGCCCGGCAACTCCCCACGCCGCATCATCCCCCGCTTTGGCTCTCGACCTCCCGGCTCACCGTCTTTCTCAGGACCCACCGGGCGGAAAGTACGCACCGGGTGACCTTGTTCGAAGGGAAGGGGCACTTGGCCGGTACCGGCTTCAGTCTTGATCTCGATCGGCGCCTGCTCACCCTGCACTCGCAGGTGCGGGGCCTTCTTGTCCCGGTTGCGCATCGGCGGACTCCCCTGAAACCCAAGGCATCCTCCACATGAGTGGCCCACCGACCCGACGGGGAGCTTCCGCGACCCGGCACCCCCTGCTCCTGCTCCCCCTGTGCGTGATTTTTGCGGCACCGGCTTTCGCCACCCCGCCGGTTCACCCGGGAGGGGGCAGCCCGCCCATCCACGTTCGTGCCCAGCGTCTCAACGTGACGGGACCCA
>JAKARN010000077.1 GCA_021828425.1 Pseudomonadota bacterium
GAACAACACGGGATCTCCTTGAGGCCGATTGCATATGGGAAGGGATGCGCCTGCATATTATTGATTCGGCTGGCTTTCGGGAATCTCGGGATCCAATCGAACAAGAAGGGATTCGCCGAGCCTTGAATGCTGTGGAACGGGCCCATCTTGTGCTCCACGTAATCGACGATACCGTGGGTTGGCATCCGGAGGACGATAGCCGGCAGCGACAATGGGTGGGATACCGTCCGATCTGGAGAATCCACAATCAGATCGACCGGAGCGGACGGAAACCAGGACGCGAGGATGCCCAGTCCTTTGCACTGTCCGCTGAAACTGGGGAGGGGGTTGCTGAACTCCAAACCGCCATCTTGGACGAGGTTCGCTCGGCAACTGACGGGTCAACGGATCTCCTGCTCGCCCGTCCTCGTCATCTGGATGCGTTGTCGCTGTGCCGGCAGGAAATCCGCATGGCACGAATTGCTCTAGAACGCAATGAGCCTTTCGAGCTCATGGCCGAGGGGGTTCGACGGGCACAAGTAGCGCTAGGGCAAATTCTTGATCCACCGGAAACCGAAGCGCTCTTGGGGGCGATCTTTTCCACTTTCTGTATCGGCAAGTGAATGGGTCCGGGAAATCCTTCCACCAGAAGGATTCTGGAGCCCGCAGTTGTGAATAGGGTGAGTAGCCTACGGCTATTTTCTCCGCTAAGGATTTCTAGCCGTTTACCGATGGATGAATCGTCGGTGCTACCCTCCTCGCATCTTCCGGAGCCGGTAGAGCGCAATCAGTCGTTTCCACTGCTTTGGGGTGAGGAGCCGGTGCAGGTATTCCACCTGGTCGATCCCGGTATCAAGCATTCGGGTTTGATCTTTGTGCACGGCGGCCACGAGAGTATTCAGGGCGTTTTCCGGCTTGCCATCCAGTAAGGCCTTTCTGAGGGCTAGGTTGTCTTGTATGAACTGGTGGCGATAGGTGGCCCATGTGCGCAGCTGATCATCCCGCCACTTCAAGAGGCTGTTTTCCTGTGGGAGGGTCAGACGCAGTTCGACCGCACTATGCCAGACAATGGGCATCAGCATGGGAACCGGCGCCCACGGCAGAACCCGAGGGGGAGTGTGCGGGGGGTCCACGGGTGTGATTCGAGCCGTACTCCAAGGAATCCCCAGGAGAATAAGGGTCACGATGGGAAGAGTGATGGCAAGCACTCTCGTTCGTGTAGACATGGATACCTCCTCCGGTTGCAGTGCTGAGACCGGTTTGTAATGGGTTGTGTCAGGGTAATTTTAATGGCATCCGGGTAATTGGGTCTGCTGTCAAACAAGTATAGTCTCGGTATAGTCTCGACGGTTACAGACGATGATCAAAGGCGCCGTAGATCAGGGGGCATGCCCTGATCCCGGGTTGAGAGACACGATATGATAAATAGAGCAGAGGGTGGATCTATGTATCAATCCAGAGCGAGTGCCGAGGTGCACTACGACGTCATTGTCATAGGGGGTGGGCATGCCGGAACAGAGGCTGCCCATGCTGCAGCTCGGATGGGTGCCCTGACCCTTCTTTTGACGCAGAACATCGAAACCTTGGGACAGATGAGCTGTAATCCGGCAGTGGGCGGGATCGGCAAGGGGCACCTTGTCCGGGAAATCGATGCCATGGGTGGAATCATGGGATGGGCTGCAGACCAAGCCGGTATCCATTGGCGGACACTCAATGCGAGTAAGGGATACGCCGTCCGCGCGGTCCGTACCCAATGTGATCGGGTGCTTTACAGGCAAGCCATTCGCCGAAGACTCGAGACGACCCCGGGGCTTTGGATAGCCCAGCAGTCAGTCGCTGATCTCCTCATGGAACGGGATCGGGTGTTAGGGGTACGAACTGAGTTTGACTGTTGTTTTTTCGCCCCGTCAATTGTCCTGACCGTCGGCACCTTTTTGGGTGGACGCATTCATGTCGGTGAGGCACAGTTGAGCGGTGGACGTTTCGGGGACCCTCCGTCCAACCGTTTGGCCACACGATTGCGCGAACTTTCCTTGCCCGTTGGTCGGCTGAAGACTGGTACGCCACCTCGTATTGATGGTCGCACGGTCGATTTTTCCCGCCTTGAACGTCAGGAGGGGGAATCTCCCCCCCCATACTTTTCTTTTACATCCGCCCCTCCCGATACACTGCACCAAGTCGTCTGCCACATTACATATACCAACGAGGAAACACACGAGATCATTCGAGATAACCTCGGTCGGTCACCAATGTTTAGCGGCGCGATCGAGGGAATCGGCCCCCGTTACTGTCCGTCGATCGAGGACAAGGTGACCCGCTTTGTCGATCGGACCCGCCACCAGATCTTTCTTGAACCCGAAGGGCTGGACACGCCCGAACTGTATCCCAACGGCATCTCGACCAGTCTGCCTTTTGATGTACAGCAGGCCTTTGTACGAACCATTCCTGGACTTGAGCAAGCCCACCTGACCCGGCCTGGATATGCCATCGAGTACGATTATTTTGATCCCCGGAACCTCTACCACACGCTCGAGACCCGTCAATTGACCAGCCTGTTCTTTGCCGGACAGATCAATGGAACGACAGGTTACGAGGAAGCAGCAGCACAAGGGCTTGTGGCCGGGATCAATGCGGCGCTCCGGGCATCCGGCCGGGATCTTTGGTATCCACAACGGGAGAATAGTTACATCGGAGTCTTGATTGACGATCTGACGGTGCGGGGGACACGGGAACCCTATCGAATGTTCACAAGCCGTGCCGAATACCGGCTTTTTCTGCGGAGTGACAATGCGGACCAGCGTCTGACGCCGGTCGCGCGTACCCTTGGTTTGATTAGCGACATCCAATGGCGGATTTTCGAGGAGAGAGCCCGACAGGCAACCGCCGAACAGGAGCGATTGGCGTGCTGGGCGATCAATCCCCTAGATCCAGAAGTTCAGCAAGTGGCGTCAGACTTCGGGATTCGTCTGGAGGAATCCACTTCGGCGCTTGATCTCCTCCGTCGGCCGGAACTCAATTACGCACGACTTATGACGTTTCCCGGTCTCGGACCTGGACTTGATGACCCACGGATCGGTCTCGGTATCGAGATCGAGCTGCGTTATGCGGGGTATCTCGACCGCCAGCGGCTCGAGCGCCAACGTCTTGAACGGGAGCTCAAACGGCAATTCCCACACCATTTCGATTTTGATCGAGTACCTGGTCTATCCCGGGAGTTGGCCACGAAACTCCGTCTCGCTCGCCCAAAAACCCTGCAGGAGGCTTCCGCGATTGATGGGATGACACCTGCCGCGCTTGCTTTGCTTTTAGTTTATCTGCGGCGGAGCGAAGTGCCGGACCATCAGATACTCCCGATGCTTCAGCAACCGGAATCGAGTGAGAAAGTTTCATGAGTCGGTTTTACGATATTGAAATCGAGGGAATTGACGGAAGAACGATCCGTTTTGGAGACTACCGTGGGAAAACCGTACTTGTGGTCAACGTGGCGAGCCGTTGTGGTTATACGCCGCAGTACCAAGGCCTTGAGGCTCTTTATCTCCGCCATCACGAGCGTGGTTTTTGCCTTCTCGGCATCCCCTGCAATCAGTTTGGTGGCCAGGAACCGGGCGCAGAGCCGGAGATTCTTACTTTCTGCCGGGATCGTTATCACGTCACGTTCCCGTTAACCCGCAAGTTAGAAGTCAATGGGACTGGCCGTCATGCTCTGTTTGCCTGGCTCCTCGATACCCAGCAGGGTTTCCCTGGTGATGTCCGGTGGAACTTCGAGAAATTCCTCGTGGGTCCACAGGGTCGTCTGATAGCCCGGTTTCCATCAGAGGTGGAACCTGCCACTCTCGAAACCGAACTTCTTCTTGCACTTCCGCCTGCGGGTCAGTTGTTCAATGGATTGCAGTCATGAGTGGACCTCCAGAGATCGAATCGTACAGAGATGGCATCCATGCCATTGACTCGGGATATTTCCGCCCCGGGGCGATGGCCAGCCACCTGCTTGTCCGGAAGGGTGAGGCTGCATTCGTCGATGTAGGCGCCAACTCAGCGGTTCCCCGTCTGCTGGGTGCACTAGATCATTTCGGTCTGAGTGCCTCGCAGGTTCGCTATCTGTTCATTACCCATGTTCATCTCGATCACGCGGGTGGGGCTGGAGAGTTGATGAGGATGCTCCCAAACGCTCGGGCCGTTCTACATCCGCGTGGGGTGCCTCACATGATCGATCCGGGACGGTTGGAGACCGCCACGCGAGCGGTTTATGGAAACGATGCATTCGCCCAACTTTTCGGGCATCTTGTTCCAATCCCGGAAGAGCGGATCCAGAGCGTGGAGGATGGGGAATGGATGATTCTCGGCGATACACGGCTTGAAATCTGGCATACCGAGGGACATGCACGGCACCATTTCTGTCTTTACGACCCACAAAGCCAGGGGGTTTTTGCGGGCGATTGTTTTGGCATCGCTTATCGGGAACTCGAGACAAAAAAAGGTTCTTTTGTTTTCCCCACCACGACACCAACGCAGTTTGATCCGTTAGAGGCACGCGTAACGCTGAACCGCATTATGACGGTCAGTCCACAGAGGATATTCCTTGCGCATTACAGTCGGGTCGACCGCTTTCTTGAGGCACTGGCCCAAACCCTTCGTGTAGAGATCGATTTTTATGAAGAAACGGCGAAAAAGTATCGCGATGCGCCAGAGAGACATGAAGCTATTTTTAGTGCGCTCCAACTGCATACGGTTAACCGCCTGAAGGAACATGGAGTTGCCGATGCGATCACTGTCTACGAACAGCTGCTTCCTTTCGATATCCGTCTGAATGCCATGGGCCTTGATCATTGGATCTCGCGCCAACCGTGAGCATCCCGGACAAACCCTTTCGTGTACTTCGCTTTCGCCAGGAAGCAGGGGGTATCGAGGTCTGTCAGGAGCGAATTTCATGGGAGACATTGGATCCGGGATCCATTGGAATCCGTGTTCACTACTCGGGCATCAACTACAAAGATCTTCTGGCAGCGACCGGGAGGGGCCAAATTCTGAGGAGGAGCCAGTTGGTCGGGGGGATTGATCTCTCGGGGGAGGTCATTGATTCCGGGGATCCCGTCTTTCCGGTGGGCTGTCAGGTGGCTGCTGTCGGAGGTGGGTTAGGCGAGACGCGCGACGGTGGATATGCCGAGTACACACGGCTCGATCCCGAACAACTGGTCAGACTGGATCCTCTGTTTACCCCACTTGAGGCAATGCAGATTGGGACTGCGGGATTCACGGCAGCCTTGGCTTACCAGGCAATCCGGGAGGGGAGGGTTGGACCCGAATCCGGATCAGTGGTCGTGAGTGGGGCGAATGGTGGGGTCGGCTGTTTCATGGTGGATTTATTAGCTGGACAGGGATATACGGTCACTGCGCTAACCCGTCAGGGTTCCTGGCAACGCGAGCTTCTGGATCTTGGTGCTCGCGAAGTGCTCGACTCTACTGAAATTGGGGCTGATCTGAACCCTCGACCGATGCTCCGTGGACAATGGGCAGCAGGTGTCGACAATCTGGGTGGATCGGTCCTTTCCTGGATGATCCGCTCTGCACGGCCTCAGGCAGTGATTGCTGCCATTGGTATGGCCGCATCCCCACGACTTGAAACCTCTGTTTTCCCATTTATCCTGCGTGGCGTGCGTTTGATCGGGATCAACTCGACTCAGGTAGAACCGGCTGTCCGGCGAGACCTCTGGACTCGTCTGGCCAACGCCTGGCGACCTCGGGCGCTTGCGCGAATGGCTCCTCATCAACTGGCTTTTGATGAACTACCCACTTTCTTTGCGTCCCCGAAGTATCCCCCGCATTTCGGACGAATCGTAGTTCGCATCCACTCGGAACTTTGACCGGTCACAGTGTAAAATACACGGTCGTACACTGGAGATGAGTGATGACCCCGGGACAACGGTTCCGAGCTGCCTGGGACACGGAGTGTCCGTTGCAGGTGGTCGGAGTGATCAACGCCTACTGTGCCCGGCTGGCCGGAGAAGCGGGTTTCCGTGCTCTCTACCTGTCAGGTGCGGGTGTGGCCAACGCAGCCTTTGGACTGCCAGACCTGGCGCTGACCACGCTTAGCGAGGTGGTGGAGGAGGCCCGACGTATTACCGACGTGACATCACTTCCGCTCTTGGTGGACGTCGATACGGGGTTTGGCACCGCCCTCAACATTGCCCGCATGGTCCACGAGTTGACCCGGGTGGGCGTTGCTGCTTTTCACATCGAAGATCAGATATCAGCGAAGCGATGTGGGCATCGCCCGGGCAAACAGCTTGTCAGTGTCACCGAGATGCAGGATCGAATCCGGGCCACGGTCGATGCGCGAACCGATCCGGATCAGGTTGTCATGGCCCGAACGGATGCGTTCGCGAGTGAAGGGCTGGAAGGGGTAATCCAGCGGGCTCAGGCCTATGTCGAGGTGGGGGCGGACTCCATTTTTGCAGAGGCGCTGACCGACCTCGAATCCTATGCAGCTCTAGCACGGGCAGTTTCTGTTCCAGTGCTTGCCAATGCCACCGAGTTTGGACGGACACCGATTTTTGATCGTGATGAATTCCGCGCGGCAGGGGTCCGTCTTGTGCTCTATCCCTTGACCGCATTCCGTGCAATGGGATTGGCTGCACAGGAAACCTACGCAACGATCCGCCAGATCGGGAGCCAGAAGTCGATCATGGACCGGCTCCAGACCCGTGATGCCCTTTACCAGGTGCTCGCGTATTGGGAATACGAACGGAAGCTCGAGAT
>JAKARN010000078.1 GCA_021828425.1 Pseudomonadota bacterium
GATCTGGGTGATCCGGGGCCAGAGTTTTGCCATGCGCGCATTGAGCCCAAGGAAATTCTTCTGGGCATCGGGCAGGAGGTCCGCGTGGAGAATGGCTCCGACCGGACAGGCCGCAACGCACAGACCGCAATCGATGCAGGTCTCGGGATCGATGGCCACGAAGATCGGGCCGAGGTGAAAGCAGTCGACCGGGCAGTCTTCGACGCAGTCCGTATACCGGCAGCGGATACAGGGCTCGGTGACGACATGGGTCATGAGGGCGTCTCCCGGCGCGAACGGGACCCGGATTTGGGCCCACCTCCGTGAGGTGGCGCTCCCTAGGGGATTCGAACCCCTGTTTTCGCCGTGAGAGGGCGACGTCCTGGGCCTCTAGACGAAGGGAGCCGTGGAAATCACGGGCAGGGACCAGAACTTGCTATTATAGATGAATCACCCCGTAGCAGGCTGCGGTGCACGAAAGAAAAAACCATCCGGGATCCGAGGCCACTGAACCTGTCGTTATCCCGCGGACGGAGCACCGTCTTGATCCGGGTCAGATTTCAACGTCTGCTCTCCATGTCGTGCATCGACTGGTCGATCAGGGATTTGTCGCTTACGTGGTCGGAGGGGGTGTTCGGGACCTTCTGCTGGGTATTCCACCCAAGGATTTTGACGTGGCCACCAATGCCCGTCCGGAAGATGTCCGGCGCCTGTTTCGGCATAGTCGCATCATTGGGCGGCGTTTCCGGCTGGTGCACGTGTTTTTCGGCCAGGAGATCGTGGAGGTCGCAACTTTCCGGCGGGGCAGTCCGGGGACGGTTCGGTCACACCCCCAGTTCGAGGCGACCGCCTCCGGCCGCCTGCTGCGCGACAATCTCTACGGCAGTGAGCAGGAGGATGCCTTCCGGCGTGACTTTACCCTGAACGCGCTTTACTTCGACGCCGTTCAGGAGACCATCCGGGACTGGGTGGGCGGGTTCGATGACCTCCGAGACGGGATTATCCGGCTCATTGGCGATCCCGAAGCGCGTTATCGTGAAGACCCGGTGCGAATGCTGCGTGCGGTGCGTTTCCAGGCCAAAACGAATTTCCCGCTGGAGGCGGCAACAGCCGCCCCCATTGCCCGTCTTGCCGCCCTGCTCACGACGGTGCCTCCCGCGCGCCTGTTCGAGGAGACCGGAAAGTTGATGCTGTTCGGCCAGGGCCTCCGGAACTTCAACGGGCTGGTCAATCAGGGACTCTTCAAGACCCTGTTTCCCTGGACGGCGGAGTGGCTGGCGACCGATGGGCAGGGCATTCACCATGCACTCATCGAACGGGTACTTCGGGTCACGGATGAAGCGCCTCGCGAGATGGCGGATCGCTCGTTCACCTTCATTCTCTCCGGGTTTTTCTGGGGGCCGGCCCGCCAGTACATGCACTGGCATGTCAACGAGGGGATGGACCGCGTTGCGGCCATGCGCCGGGCCCTTCAGGTCATCATGCGCGAGCAGCAAAAACACGTCTCGATTCCGCGTCGCATCCTGGATCCGGTTGAATCCCTCCTGGTTCACCAGATCCGGCTGGATCAGGGAACCGCGCAACCCGCTGCGAGCCACCTGATTCACCATCCGGCCTTCGCCACGAGCCTGGACTTCCTCCGGCTGCGCGCCGACATCGGGGATGCATCGGCCGATCTCGAGGCCCTCTGGCGGGATTATGCGGCGAGCGCCCCCGCGGAGGAGCCGGTTTCGGGTCCCGCCCGCATCCGCCGTCGTCGCCGTCCCCGACGCACCCTGTGAGGAAGCAGCGCCGTGGCGACGGCTTATGTCGGGCTGGGCAGTAATCTCAATGACCCGCCGCGGCAGATCAGCCTGGCGATTGCTGCGCTGAGGAACGCCACCGGGATCCGTTCCCTGCGCGTTTCTTCCTGTTATCGAAATCCGCCCTTCGATGGATCCGACCAGCCCGATTACTGCAATGCGGTCGCAGTGGTCGAAACTGCGCTTGGGGCGCGGGAGCTGCTCCGTGCTTGCCAGCGGATCGAGCAGGCCCAGGGACGGATCCGGGATGCGGTACGCTGGGGACCTCGTCCATTGGATCTCGATTTGTTGCTTTACGGCGACTGCGTGTCACAGGTTCCCGAATTGATCCTGCCCCACCCGGGTCTGGCACAACGCCCCTTTGTGCTTTATCCTCTCTTGGAACTTGATCCCGGTCTGGTCATTCCCGGGTGGGGCCCGGTCTCCGGGCTGGCCGCCCGGTGCGATGGGAGTCAACTTGAGCGCATCCCGCTTGACGGTTCCAACGCCTCCTGATCACCGCTATCTCGTGGTGGAGGGACCGATCGGTGTCGGAAAAACCACGCTGGCGAGGCGTCTGGCCGAAACCTTCGGCGCTGAACCCTTGCTGGAGCAGGCCGACGAGAATCCCTTTCTCGAGCGCTTCTACCGGGATCCCCGACATAACGCGCTGCCGACCCAGCTGTTTTTCCTCTTCCAGCGGGCACGCGCCCTCGCGGGACTCAAGCAGGGAGAACTCTTCCAACCGGTCCGGATCAGTGATTACCTGTTTGCCAAGGACCGCATCTTCGCCCAGCTCACGCTCGAGTCGGATGAACTCGCGCTCTATGACCAGGTTTACGAACGGCTGGCGGTCGGGCTGCCCAACCCGGATCTCGTGGTCTACCTGCAGGCTCCCCCCGAAGTCCTGGCCCGGCGGGTCGCCCGCCGGAACATCGGCTATGAGCAGCTGATGCGGCGGGAGTATCTGGAACAGGTGGTGGCCGCCTATGCCCATTTTTTTCACCACTACGATGATTCCCCGCTGCTCATCGTGAATGCCAGCGAGATCAACCCGCTGGAACGGAAGGAGGATTACGAAAACCTGGTCCGGGAAATCGGCAAGGTTCGGGCAGGGCGCCATTTTTTCAATCCCAGCCCGGCGGCTGCACCTTTCGAGACCCTGGCATGAACGGACCCTACGCGAGCCCTCGATCGGCTGCTTCCGGCGCGGCTGTGACCCTCCCCATGCTCCGGAAGCTGCGTCAGGCCGGCCAGCCCATCGTCTGTCTCACCGCCTATGATGCGAGCTTTGCCGCGATCTTGGACAAGGCCGGGATCGATCTCGTGCTGGTGGGCGATTCCCTGGGGATGGTGGTTCAGGGACATGCCAGCACGATTCCGGTCACGGTGGACCACATGGTTTACCACACCACGCTGGTGGCCCGTGCGCTGAAGCGGGCGTGGCTGGTCGCCGACCTGCCGTTTTTGAGTTACGCCGATCCGTCCCGGGCACTGGCCAGTGCCGGGCGTCTGCTCCAGGAGGCGGGGGCGAAGATGGTCAAACTCGAGGGACATGCCGGCCAGGCGGCCATCGTCGAGGCACTCGCCACCAACGGGATTCCGGTTTGTGCCCACCTGGGCCTGCGCCCGCAGTCCGAATACAAGATCGGGGGGTTCCGTGCGGCGGGACGGAACCAGGTGGAGGCCGAAAAGATGCGCGAGGACGCGCGGCGTCTCGAGGAGGCGGGTGCTGATCTCCTGCTGCTCGAGTGTGTGCCCTCATCACTGGCCGCGGAAATTACGCGAGCCGCACACGTTCCCGTGATCGGGATCGGCGCCGGGGCTTCCGTCGATGGCCAGATCCTCGTGCTCTATGACATCGTGGGATTGAGCCAGGGCATTCGTCCCCGTTTCGTTGAAAACTTCCTGACCGGTGGACGTTCCATTGAGGAGGCCGTGACGGCCTATGCCGATGCGGTCCGGAACCGGACCTATCCCGAGCCACGGCATGGCTTTGAGTCCTGAACCTTCAGTGACGGGGAGGGGCGAGCCTGTGCAGGAGGACCGGGTGACCGACCCGGGTGAGCGTCCTTTTGTCCGGGCACAGCATCGAGCAGGACTCCGCCGGCTGGTCCGGGAGTGGCAGGATGCCGGACAGTCGGTGGCTTTCGTGCCGACCCTGGGCAACCTGCATGCTGGGCACCACCATCTGGTCGAGTCTGCCCGCTCGCTGGCACATCGCACGGTCGTGAGCGTGTTCGTGAATCCGACCCAGTTTGGCCCGGGAGAGGATTTCGACCGCTATCCGAGGACATACGAACGGGATCTCCAAGGGCTCGAGCGGCTCGGGGTCGATGCGGTCTACACGCCCGATGTCGAGGACCTTTATCCCTTCGGGACCGTGGAAGCCGTCCAGGTGTCAGTCCCCCGTCTCTCCGAGATGCTGTGTGGGGCGTTCCGCCCGGGCCATTTTGACGGAGTGGCTGGGGTTGTCCTGCGTCTCCTTTTGGCGACTCGTCCGGATGTGGCCCTTTTCGGGGAAAAGGACTACCAGCAGTGCGTGCTCATCGGTCGGCTGGTGGCCGATCTCGGTCTTCCCGTCAGGATCCAGCGGATTCCGACCGTGCGCGAGCCCGATGGCTTGGCGCTGAGTTCACGCAATCAGTACCTCACGGCCGCGGAACGGCAGCGTGCACCGGAACTGTACCGGACGCTCATGGCCCTGTCCCGTGCGCTCAAGTCCGGTCGGCGGGATTTTCCGGCCCTCGAGGCCGAGGCCGGACAACGGCTCGTGGACGCCGGGTTTTCCCCGGATTACGTCGTCATCCGGACCGAGGAGAGCCTCGAGCCCCCCGATCCACAGGCCGGACCGGAAAACTGGCGTCTTTTGGCTGCCGCCCGTCTGGGCAAGACCCGGCTCATCGACAATCTCCAGGCCCATGCCGCTGGTTTAGAATAGGCGCGTCCCGAGACGGGACCGGAGCCATGCTGATCACGACTCTCAAGGCAAAAATCCACCGCGCACGCGTAACCGGGATTCATCCCGATTATGAGGGCTCCTGTGCCATTGACCAGACGCTTCTGGATGCGGCCGGCCTCCTCGAGTTTGAGCAGGTGCATCTCTACAACGTGAGCAACGGAGAGCGGCTGGTCACCTACGCGATTGTTGCACCGGCCGGCAGCGGGACGATTTCATTGAATGGAGCGGCCGCGCACAAGGCAGCCGCCGGGGATCTCGTGATCATTGCGGCCTATGCGGTCCTCACGGATACCGAAGCCCGCCGGTTCCGGCCGACCCTGGTGTATGTCGATACCGCAAACCATCTGGTCCGGGTGGGATCCGAAATCAAGCGGGCCGGGGCACCGGCCTGAATGGCCCGGCGGGGGCGAGGCGAAATCGGGGCGAGCCCCGTGCTAGAATTCCAAGGAACCGCTTCCCCATACAACTGATCAACCGCTTCCCGTCACAGGCTCCGGTCGGGGCTGGGTACGGCAGGCGGAGGTGAATGCGACCGACCGATTATGATGTCCACGGCACTTCTCGCCCTCGCTGACGGAAGTATTTTCGAGGGCCACTCCGTTGGACACGAAGGCCAAGCCACCGGCGAGACGGTTTTCAATACGGCCCTCACGGGGTACCAGGAAATCCTGACCGACCCCTCCTACTGGGGCCAGCTCGTGGTCCTCACCATGCCCCATGTGGGCAATGTGGGGGCTAACCGCGCTGACGAGGAAAGCACCGTTCCGGCGGCAGCGGGGGTGATCCTCCGTCACGCCAGCCGGTTTACGAGCAGCTGGCGGGCCGAGATCCCGCTCGAATCCTTTTTCCGGTCTCGTGGCATCGTCGCCATCGCCGGAATCGACACCCGCCGTCTGACCCGTCATCTGCGGGATCACGGCGCGCAAAATGGCTGTATCCTGACCGGCCCCGTGACGGAGCGGCAACGGGAACTGGCCGTGAGCACGGCCCGGGCTCTGCCTTCCATGGTAGGACAGGACCTCACCCCGGGCGTGACCCGCCCGAGCCCGGTTTCATGGACCCAGGGGATCTGGCACCCGGCTGAAAAGCCCGTCTCGCCGGCCTCTCACCGGGGCCTTGGGCATCCCCATGTCCTGGTTTACGATTTCGGGGTCAAAAAGAATATTCTCGGCCTGCTTGTCGATCGCGGTTGCCGGGTGACGGTGGTCCCGGCGACGAGCCGGATCGAGGACGGGCTGGCGCTTCGACCGGATGGCGTTCTCTTCTCCAACGGTCCGGGAGATCCGGAAGCGATGGGACATGCGGTGACCACGGCGCGTGATTGGCTCACGCGGCGGGTGCCCTTTTTTGGCATCTGTCTCGGGCACCAGCTCCTGGGTTTGGCCAGTGGAGGCAGGACCGTCAAGATGAAGTTTGGACATCACGGGGCCAATCATCCGGTCATCGAGCTGGCCACGGGACGGGTCTGGATCACGAGCCAGAACCATGGCTTTACGGTCGATGAAGCGTCACTGCCGGGCACGGTGCGGGTGACGCACCGTTCGCTCTTCGACGGTTCGTTGCAGGGTCTTGCTCGCACCGATGTGCCGGCCCTGGGATTCCAGGGACACCCGGAAGCCAGCCCCGGCCCACACGATGCGGCTGGCTTGTTTGACCAGTTCCTGGGACTCCTCACGGGATCCGGCACGAATGCGGGGAACGGACGGGAAGGCACACATGCCCAGACGGACTGATCTCGAAAGCATTCTCGTGATCGGGGCTGGCCCGATTGTCATCGGGCAGGCCTGTGAATTCGACTATTCGGGTACCCAGGCCCTGAAGGCGCTTCGGGAGGAGGGATACCGGGTCATTCTGGTCAATTCGAATCCGGCCACGATCATGACCGATCCGGAGATCGCCGATGCCGTCTACATCGAGCCCATTCGATGGCCGACCCTCGCCCGGATCATTGAGCGCGAGCGGCCCTCCGCACTCCTGCCGACCATGGGCGGAC
>JAKARN010000079.1 GCA_021828425.1 Pseudomonadota bacterium
AATGTGTTTTATCTTGCTGAATGGCCCCTCCGGGGTTGCCGTGAAATTGAGGATGACGCTGTGGGTATGGAGCTGCGGATCGGCCAGGCGCGACAGTCCATGCCGGAAGGTTGCGATCAGAAGTCCCGCCCCCGCCACGGCCACCGTGTTCCGGCCGATGTGCTTCTGGAAATAACAGTGTTCCGCCTCAATCCAGGACAAAGCCTCGCGGACGGACTGGTCATGCGCATCGACCAGGCGGCGATCCCCCCAGACCAAGGCGGCAATCGAGACCGACTTCGGTGCACTGAAGGTGGCATCCACGCCGCGCACGGTGGTCCCGGCGGGCCCCCGGGTTCCGCCGGGCAGGCGGCCTTCCAGCACCTCCCTGAAAACCGTGGGATCGACCGGCGGGACCAGTCTCCAGGCACGCGCCCATTGCCCTTCCCAGCCACTCGAGAGACGGGACTCGACCGTGAGATCGTCAATCGCAAAGTAATGCTGCACATGGGCCGCATCGCGGATGATGCGGAAGCTCAGCACACGAGCCTCCGTCCCGACTTCACCAAGGCACTCCGACGTCCACAACCGGAAACTCCACCGCTTGCGGCCGGGGTCGTGGCTGGAAGGCCTGGGTGACCTCCGGTCGCTCGCGGGGCTTGAGCCGGACGGGCCGGATGGGATGATCCCCGGCCAGGGCCAGATATCCCCTGCAGTCGCGGAGTGCCTGGATTTCACCGGGCAGGATCAGGCGCTCGAACTGCCGCCGGTCGGTATGCGACGCGCCGCCCCGTCCGTGGGACCACTCGCGCACCACGATCTCACGTTCGCCGAGTTCACGGCTCAGGGTCTCGGCGGTACCGGCCTCCTGCGTGCGGAGGACCAGAAGCGATCCGAAGCAGGATCGGAGAATACGCGCACCCGTGCGACCGTAAGCCTCGTCCAGCTGGCTCACCGACTGGACACCCGCAAGACAGGAAAGCCCGTATTTGCGTCCCCGGGTCAGCGCATCGGTGAGGACCGGGATCGTACCCAGGGCCCCGAGTTCGTCCAGAACGATCCAGAAGCGCCGCCCCCGCTCCGGCCGCTGGGAGAGGATCCCGCCCACGGCCAGGTCGATCCAGGCCGCAAGGAGCGGTCTCATCAGGGCCAGCTGGTCGTCCCGGTAGGGCAAAAACAGCCATCCCCCATCGGTCCCGGTTGCCCAGCGTCGCACCGAAAAACTGCCGGCATCCGCCATGGGGTTGAGAAAACGGTAGGGCGCGAGGTAGGTCCCGACGATGGCCCGGACCGAGCCCAGCATGCGTTCGGCCCCCTCTTCGAAGAGGGCGTGGGCCGGATGGCCGGTGACCTGGGCGGCCAGATCCGCGTTGGAAGAGCGCGTGAGCGTCTCGACCAGCGTGCCGGTCGCAGTCTGGCCCGTCTCCCACAAGCGTCCCATCACGGCCGCGACGAGCGATTGCGCGTAGTGGTGCCATTCGGCCTCGGCCGCGCCGCGGGTCGGGACAAGGCTCCGGGCAAGACGTTCGACATCCCAGGCTGCGGTCATCTCCGCAAGCGGCGCCCAATCGACCGAGCGTTCATCCACGGGATTGAGGATCCGGTCTCCCTTCCGGTGGAAGCGGGACAGGAAATCGCCTCCGCAATCGGCCACGAGGACACGGTCACCCCGCCGCCGCAGGATCTCGAGGCAATCGGCCAAGGCCACACTCTTGCCGGAGCCGGGGCTGCCTGCGCAGAGGAGGTGGTAGGGCTCGAGCCGGTGCGGGATCCGGATGCCACCCACGCGCAGCCGGCTCATCCGGGCTGTGGCTTGGGTGAGGCGGTGCCCCAAGACCCGGAGCCAGGCGACCCGGCCGCGCCCTGCGATCTGCCGGCCACGCGAATGGCGACGTCCCGGGCGTGAGCGGCCGAATGGAAAAAAACCGCCTCCCGGCAGGCTGCGCCGGATCAGGATCAGGCCCAAGAAAAAACCGCCCAGTGCGGCTGTGCCGATTCCGATTTCCCCCATCCTTTCGCTCCCACGGACCGCACCCCTGCAGGGTAGGGCCTCAACCACAACGCCCGGGGGGACTCCCCGGGTACCGGACGCCCGGCCGACTACGGCTTCAAGGCGAGATGGATGCGGCCATTTCGCCCAGGATCGGACCGATGACCGCGGCAAACTCAATCTTGTTGACGAAACCATCGACCCCGATTTCCTGTGCCCGCTCGCGGTACTCGGGATCGTCGTACAGCGTGATCAGAACCACCTTCGGGGAATCCGCCTTCTGCTTGAGTGCCTCAGCCGCACCCAGCCCGCCGATACCCGGCATGGCCACATCGAGTAGCACGACATCAGGCCGCAGGGATTCGCACAGGCTCAAGGCCTCCTCACCGGATCGGGCCAGTCCCACGACCTGGACCCCCGGCTGGGCGGCAAGAAGGCTCGCCACCGATTCGACGAAGAGCGGGTGGTCATCCGCAACCAGGACTTTAAGTCGACTCATCCAAGCCTGCTCCTTCTTCCAGCCTGTTGATCGTATACGATTTTCACGGATTAGTCAGCCTCGCGTCAGGCTTGAGTCTGGCCATCGGCCACGACTTGATCGCTAACTCCAGAGATTTCCTTTGGATTTTCGATCTGGGAAGATTTTTCGGACCCCACGGGTTCTCCCGAATCCTCACCGGAGGCCTGGGTGAGCGCAAAGACCATGGCAATGGTCGTCCCCCGTCCGGGGGCACTCACCAGGTCGAAATGCCCCCCCGCGAGCTGAACCCGCTCCTCCATGCCCAAAAGCCCGAGACTCGAGCCTCCCTGGACCTTGCGGCGCATCGTCTCCACATCAAAGCCGCGACCATCGTCCCGGATCGTGACGCGGAGTTCGTCTCCCTCGACCCGGAATGCGAGTTCGACCTTGATGGCCCCGGCATGACGGGCGATGTTGTTGAGCGCTTCCTGGACCACGCGGTAACAGGTAATTTCGACAAGCGGGGGGAAACGCGGATCGGCGGGGGGCAGATCGAGTGTCAGCTTGATGCCCGACAACGTGGCCATCCGGCTGCCCAGACCGCGGATGGCGGCCACGAGGCCCAGATCATCGAGCAGTGAGGGATGCAGGTTGAGCGACAGGCTGCGGACCTGGGTGAGCACCCGGTCCAGATTGGCCACGAGTTCCTCGTAGAGCTTTTCACGCCGGCTCAGCTGGAACAGATCGGACATGGCATGGAGTCCGAGCTTGGTCGCCGTGAGTGTCTGGCCCACCTCGTCGTGGAGCTCGCGGGCCAGGTGACGGCGCTCGTTTTCCTGGGTCTCCAGGAGTTTGCGCGACAGAAGCCTGAGGCGTTCGGCGTATTCGATCACGGCTTTCTGCACGGTCCGGAGCGCCGTCACATCCCGGGCGATGCCCACGCTGTAATCACGTCCTTCCCATTGGATGAGGTAACGGTAACCCTGGACCCAGCGCCACCCGCCATCGGCCATGGCCACACGAAACTCGCTCAAGGGGTAACGGTGCCAGTCCCCGATCCGCTCGAGGTCGACCGGGTGGATGAGGGATCCCGGATGGCGGTTGCGCAGGGCCTCGGGTTCGAAGCCAAGCAGCGTCTGGTGCGAAGGACTCAGGTACTCCATCTGGCCATCGAGACTCGCCATGCTGATCAGGTCCACGGAGTTCTCGGCGATCAGCCGGAACTTGAGAGCCTGCTCCTGCTGGACGCGGCGGATCCGTTCCCGCCGCCGAAGGTCGCCCTGGAAGCGCTTTTCCTCCTGTACGACGATCAGGGTCGAGAGCAGGATGAAAAGGGCCATGAAGCCGGCCAGGGTTTCGACCGCCGGATCGTAGGCGTGGGGGCCGAACAGGGTATGGACGATGATCCCGGCCAGAACCAGCCAGACGAGCCCAAGACCCAGATAGCCCAGGGCAATCCGCCAGACCGCCTTTGACCCGATACGGGGTTCGCGGGGATTGGTCTTCATCGACCCGTCCCTCCTTCCGCCTCCAGCATACTCCCACCGCCCCGCCGGATGGAAAAGAATTCCTGGAGAAGCCGGCGGGAGGGTTCGGCGCGGATCCCGCCCGTGACCGTGAGATGATGGTTGAAGACCCAGCCGAGCTGCCCGGAGGAAAGCCGTTCGACGGCGCCGAAGCGGGGATCGGATGCGCCGTAGACGAGACGCCCGATGCGGGCCAGCATGAGCGCACCCAGACACATGACGCAGGGCTCGAGGGTGACGTAGAGCGTGGTTCCACCAAGCCGGTAGTTGCCGATCCGGCGCGCCGCCTCCCGGAGCACGCCGATCTCGGCATGCGCGGTGGGATCCGCCTGGCTGATCGGGGCGTTGCCGGCCGCAGCAAGGCACTCCCCTTCGCGGACGAGGACGGCGCCGACCGGTACCTCGCCCGCCTGGCGCGCGCGTTCTGCCCACTCGAGGGCCCTATCCATCCACGCCTCATCCTGGATCGGATCCACCGCCTTGACCTGTTCAATGGTCAACGCGGTCTCCACGGACTGACGAGAGGACTCGTCTTGAGACTGTACCGGAAACCATCAAAGACCTCATGCCCCGTGATGCGATGCAGGCGGGAAACCCCTGACCAGACCGGTCCATCCGACCAGGATCAAGACCGTGGCGAAACAGTGTTCTCACGATGCTGACCGGAATCATACGCCCAACGCTCTGGTCGAGTGAGCTCCCCCCTTTGGTTGAGGACAGCCTGAGGGGCGTGGCGAGTGGGCACCGGGTGATGATCATCACAGGTTGGGCCCGGGGTGTTGGAAGCGTTCGGCGGAAACCGCAGGGACAGCGATGCGCCGCTGGACATTGGCTGTCCGAAAGCGGGCGAGCGCACCGCTCGGCATCACACGCCCCGCGCAAGACTCCGGAGGCGCGCAATGACGGACCGGCTGCCGGAGACATGAATGGATTTGGGGAATCGAGAGGGCAACTCGTCAGCCAATCGTTCCAGGACACGGTCCACGGCGACGGCCGCCCCCACTTCCTCAACCACCGTTTGAACCGTCGCTTTCGAAAGCCCCGCTGCTTTTCCGGTCTCGATAAAATGCCGGCCTTGAATTCCCTCAATGCGGTAGTGGTGGGTAGCGCCCACAGCCATTGCGAGTTTCATCCGCTGGCGCTCGATCTCGAGGGCGTCGAGGCCCGGCTGAACCGAAAGGATGTCATCGAGGGGCGTCAGGCGGAAACTGCCGCCCGGGCCTAGAAAGATACTGAAATTTTTAGCGTGCCCATCCGTTGCACCGATCAGCCAGAACAGGATTTGGGCCTTGAGTACCGTTCTCCGATCCTTGTCTGGCGTATCGCTGCCCTTGGGGAGGTTGAGGATCTGCACGAGCCCAGGCCCACCTTCACTCTGATACTTTTCACCGGGCGGGATTGACAACGCTTGGCAGCAATCCTCCTGCGGTAAACGCAATAAACGTCCATTTCGCGTCCAGTGGCGATCGAAGCACTCAATCACAAGCGTCGTTGTTTCCCCAAACGTCTTCACAGCCGCATCATCCACGGGAAGCCCGAAAGCGGAGAGCAGCCTCAGACAATGGAATTCATTCGCGACGCGATTCGACAGATTGATGCCATTCGGCAGTTCACCGATCGGGGGCTTGAGGATGTGAGTCGTGGGCGTCGTTCCAAGCGGCTTTCGCCAGCACTGGCCATCCCAGAGCAATGCCGTCTTTTCCTGTGCGCCCGCAATGGAGATCCGGAAATCATCGTCCCGGCTGAGGCCAAGCGGTGCCCGCCCAAGGTTCCGCAGAAGCTCCTCGATGGCCGCATCATCCACGGGTATGCCTTCAATCGAAGCACCACGCTCATCCAGTTCATCGACGGTGAACTGAAGCGCGCCGATGCAATCCCGACCGATGGCCGTGAGCAAACTGTGGACATCAAACCCCGGGGCACCAACCCGTTCCGCGACGCGCCGACGCAGAGTGATTAAGAGGGGTGCCCGGATATTTTATCCGGTAAGGGTTTTTGTTTTTTGACGTTTTCCAAATGGAATGAAGCGTTTGAGATTGCACTGGATTTGCCATCATCCTCCCAATTTGCCTTCGCACTATGGCAAGGGTATGGCACAGCCTAAGGTCCACGACCGCCAGGTTGTGCTGCCCTGGAATCTTGGGCACGATTTTGCACAAAACCCATGCCTCGGTGATGCAGGCATGGGGCGGCCGCATGCTGACAGGTATGGCATAACCATGGCGCTGGGCGAGCCAGTGCCAGTTCTATAGCACCTTGAAGTCCTGCAAGGCCAGACGTAGCTCTTCAATGGTCTCGAGCGTCCGCACCCACGGAAGCTCTTCCTTGAGCGTGCGGACGAACCTCTCGGCTACGTATTCCACATGAATTCGGCCACCCATTCCACAGGAAATCGGTAACCCAAGCGGAGTGACGGCGGGGCTGGAACGGGGTTTTCCTGGAATAGGCAGGGTGGCACGAATCTTCAGTGACGAGCGGTCCGTCGTGTTTGTATAAGGGGTTACTCTTTCAGCTCAGACTCGTTTTCGAGAAGATCGCCTGCTTTACGCCCCTGGGCCCGGTAGAGCGCGGCGAGGTTGTCGAGACTCCGGGCAATGTCGGGATGCCCCCCGGGCAGAGCCTTCCGCCGGATCGCCAGGGCTTCCGTCAAGAGCGGCTCGGCCTCACCCAAACGCCCCTGGGCCCGGTAGAGCAGAGCGAGGTTGTTGAGACCCGGGGCAATGT
>JAKARN010000080.1 GCA_021828425.1 Pseudomonadota bacterium
CATTCCGCCACCGGACCATTACCCGATCGAGATCGCAGGCGTCCGGCGTCACCTGCCGGTGGTGGCGGTGGACGGAGGACTCGCGATTGCCGTCCTCAACATTCTCGGGGATACCGAACTCGTCGAAGCCGCGGCCCGGGAACTCGCCCGGCGCCTGGGACACCGGTCCTACGACGTTCTCCTCACGGCCGAGGCGAAAAGCATCCCCCTGGCGCATGCCCTCTCGGTTGTGACCGGCCGGCCCTACCTCGTCCTGCGCAAGAGCTACAAGTCCTACATGGGCGATGCCCTGAGCGTGGTGACGCATTCCATCACGACCGGCCACGAACAGCATCTCTACCTTGATGCCAAGGACCGCCTGACCCTGTCCGGACGGTCGGTTGTGCTCCTCGACGATGTGATCAGCACCGGATCGACCCTGGAAGGATTGCGCGCCATCGCCCACGAAGCCCGGGCCCGCATCGTGGCCGAGGCGGCGATTGCCACCGAGGGAGACGCCGCCCGCTGGAAGGAGGTCATCGCGCTCGTCCACCTGCCGCTGTTTGCGATCCAGCCCCCGCATCCCCCTTCGTGACAGGAGTTCCGCGGGAGGTTCCGGCTTCACCAGAGCCGGGAGGACCCGTTTCCGGAACCGCCCCGGGGCGGGACCCGATTCACTCCGGCACGGACACGCTTGGGGCAAAGGGATTGAGGATGACGGTTCCGTCCACCACGAGACCGTGCTGGAAATCCTCGCTGAGGAGCTTCCCGCACCCGGAAAGCCGTGCCGCCACCAGGATTTGCGCATCCCACCAGGAACAACCGAACCGGTCCATGAGGTTCCAGGCGACTTTGATCAAGGCAGGGCCGGCCTGCACCGGATGCCAGGCGAAAAAAGCCTGTACGTCGCGCCGGGTCTCCGCAGCCGGCAAGCCCGGCCGAAGCTTCCCAGTTGCATTCACGTAGAACTCCTGGAGGACCTGGAAGCTCAGCTGGCCCAGGCCCTGATGCCACAAGTACGCCATCCATCGCGCCGCGATGCCTTGCTTGTCGGGCGATGCAGCATCGCGGGTGTACAGGAGGATGTTGGTGTCGACGAAGACGGGGGCTGGGTCTTCATCGTTGATGGATGGTTTCCCGCGAGGGATAGCCCTCCTGGCCCGCGGGATCCAGCAGGGGGCGGGCGGTGCCCGCCAGGTACTCTCCCACGGCGGACCGGTATTCTTCCTCCTGCCGCCTCCGTTCCGCGAGCATCTCGCCCACGAGTCGCGATACGCTCGTGTGGTTTTTGATCGCGAGAATGCGTGCCCATTCGGCAGTCTCGTCGTTGATCGAAATGGTCATGTTGCGCACAGTCTTTACACGAATCCTGTGACTCACAAATTCACTGTAACACGAACCCCGTGTTTCACGTTAAGGGGGGGCTTTTCATCGCAGCGGTTGTCGGACCGTGGAGACCCCGGGTCCGAAGATCTCACTGGTCTTCCGGATGCACGCCCGAGTGACGGTCCCGCCCAGGTCGGAATCGGTCATTCCATTCGTCTTTGGTTGAGGCGCATTGGGAACCATGTCGGGAGAGCTGAGAACCGAAGCGAAAAGGAGCGACGTGGCCAAGTGTCTTCTCCATCGGCATTCGGGTCTCTTGCGAGAACGGACGGCTTCCTACCCAGGCTGCGGCCATCCCGATCAGGAACCCGAACCGCCCCCCTGGGAACCGGGGGTGGGTGGGTTTCCGGATGTCCGGGGAATCCAGTCCAGCCGTGTGTGGGGCAGGCATTGTGGATACCGGCACTGGAGAAAGGCGATCAACTGCTCGCGGATGAGGCAACGCAGGTTCCAGGAATCACTGCTGTTGCGGGCACTCATGAGGGCTCGCAGCTGGATCCCCTGTGGAGTGGCCTCAGTGACCTGCAGGGTGGCCACTTTTCCGTCCCATAAGGGGGTCTCGCCGAGAAGACGGAGGAGTTCCTCCCGGAGCGCTTGGACCGGGAGGGTGTAGTCTGCATACACGTAGAGATGCCCCAGTAGATCGGCTTGGTTGCGGGTCCAGTTCTGGAAGGGCTGCTCGATGAAGTAGGAAAGCGGAACGATGAGACGCCGGAGGTCCCAGATCCGCACGACGACGTAGGTGGCCCGGATCTCTTCGATCCATCCCCACTCCCCCTCGACGATGACGACGTCGTCGAGCCGGATTGGCTCGGTCAGCGCGATCTGGATCCCTGCGATCAGGTTCACGATCAGGGGGCGGGCGGACAGGCCGAGGATGAGTCCTGCGACCCCAGCCGAGGCAAAGAGAGTGGCTCCGAGGACGCGGACGGCGGGGAACGTCATGAGCATGGCGGCCGCGGTGACCAGGCCCACGAGGATGACGAAGGTCCGGCGGATGATCTGGAGCTGGGTATGGAGTGCACGGGCCCGCAGGTTGTCTTTGATATCGAGTGGATGCTTTGCGGTTGCGAAATCCCGCCAGGCATCGAAGAGGCCAACCACACCCCAGCCGCTCAGGGCGATCAACAGGAGGAGCAATCCGTGATTGAGGGGAGCAAGGATCGATTGACTGGTTGGCAGGAGCCCCTCGGACAGTCGGGCCACCCCGACGGGGACGAGGAAACTCAATGGACGGTCGAGGCGTCTCGCGGCAAGCAGGAAGATCCCGGGGGGGCCTTTGCTGAGCAGGCGGGCAACGACGTGGACGGCCAGCGCGGCCAGGATCAAAAGGCCGATCCAGACGAGGAGACGGATCGCGGGTGGGGCGAGCAGTGACGGGAGCGCGGTCATGGGGAGGAGCGGGGGCGGGTGCCGGCCAGGGCCTCGAGAAAGGAGTCGGTCCAGTGATGAAGGTCGTATTTTCTCAGTCGGTCCATCAGGGCGCTCCAGCGCTGGCGACGCTCCTCGAGGCCCATGGCCAGTGCCTGGGCCAGGGCACGGGCGACCGCACCCATGTCGTAGGGGTTGACAATGAGCGCTTCCTCCAGTTCCTGTGCGGCACCGGCCAGGCTGGAGAGGATGAGGACCCCGGGGGATTCCTCCGGTTGGGCCGCGATGAACTCCTTGGCCACAAGGTTCATGCCGTCCCGGAGGGGGGTGATGAGACCGATCCCGGCCTGCCTCAGGAAGCCCAGGATGGTACTGCGCGGGAAGCCGCGGGTGAGGTAGCGCAGGGGCATCCAGTCGTACTCCGCGTACCGGGCGTGGATGTCTCCCACGATTTCGTTGAGTTCGCGGCGGATTGCATCGTATTCAGGCACCTCGGTCCTTGACAGGGGCGCAATCTGGAGCAGGACGATCTGTCTCCGGAACTCCGCCCAGTGTTCGAGCAGTCGGGCGTAGGCCCGAAAACGCAGGGCCAGTCCCTTGCTGTAGTCGAGCCGGTCGATGCCGAGGATCAGCCGGCGGCCGGACAGGCTTGTGGCGAGCCGGCGGCCATGGCGGTTCTGCTGACCGGCGCGGGCCAGCCGGGCGACTTCGTCGACGTCGATCCCGATGGGAAAGGAAGCGACCCGGATCTCGCGGCCCCGGAACCGGATCCCGTTCGCGTTCCGCCGCGCTTCCGGAAGGAAAAAGGAGACGGCCCGGAAAAAAGACTGACAATCGAGCGAGGTCTGGAACCCAACGAGATCGTAGGCCAGGAGCCTTTCCAGGATCTCCGTCTGGTCCGGAAGGGCACGGAGCAGGTCGACTCCCGGGAAGGGGGTGTGGAGAAAAAATCCCAGGGGGGCCTGGATGCCCCGGTTCCGGAGGGCGAACGCAAGCGGTATGAGATGGTAGTCATGGATCCAGACGAGGTCGCCGGAACCGATCTGGGTGCTCAGTATCCGGGCCCAGCGTTCGTTCACGGCGAGATAGGTTTCGAATGAGGCCCGGTCATAGTGCAGGAGGTGGAGCTGGGCGTGAAAGACGGGCCAAAGGCAGCGGTTCGCGAAACCGACGTAATAACCCTCGAACTCGAGGTGGGTGAGGGTTGTGAGCGCGAAGGTCAAGGAACCCTCCGTCTGGAGGATGGGTTCGGAGTCGGGGTTTTCCGAGATCCGGCCGTTCCAGCCGAACCAGAGACCGCCGCGCCGGTCCAGGGCTTCGAGGAGGCCCGTGGCGAGCCCGCCCTGGGCGGCACCCCGGCGGTGCGGGATGGCGACGCGGTTCGAGGCAATGACGAGACGGGTCAAAACGCCCCCTCCCACGGGGCGCTCAAAAGCAGGGCGGATTCGATGATCCCGACCATGCTGTAGGTTTGGGGAAAGTTTCCCCAGAGTTCGCCGGTCGCAGGATCGATGTGCTCGGACAGGAGCCCGAGCCGGGTGCGGTGGGCCAGGAGGGCCTCGAAATGGGAGCGGGCCTCCTCCCTCCGCCCGAGCCGGGCCAGGGCCTTGAGGTACCAGAAGGAACAGAGGGTGAAGGCGTTCTTGGGGGGGCCGAAGTCATCCGGTTCGCGGTAGCGGAAGACGAAATCGCCGGACCTGAGTTCGTGCTCGATGGCCTTGACCGTTTCGGCGAAGCGTGGTTCCTCGGCCGGGAGGAAGCCGAGTTCGGCGAGCAGGAGACTGCTCGCATCCAGGCGGTCTCCGTCCAAGGTCGCAGTGAAGCTTCGTCGCTTGGGATTCCAGGCGCGCGCGAGGATCTCGCCATGCAGGGTCGCCGCCTGTTTGGTCCAGTATGCCGCCCGGGCGTCCTGGCCGAGACGCGCACCGATCCGCGCCAGACGGTCTGCGGCACACCAGCAAAGGACACTCGAGAAGGTGTGGATCCGCTGCTCTCCGCGGATTTCCCACAGTCCGGCATCCGGTCGGGCATAAAGCCGGGAGGCGCTCTGTCCCAAGGTCTCGAGAAGGGCGTAAAGCGCCGGATCCCCGGGCCGATCGAGGCGCCGGTCCCAGAAAGACTGGCTCGCAGCCAGGATCACGGCGCCGTAGACGTCGTGCTGTTCCTGCTGGTAGGCGGCATTCCCGATGCGGACCGGACCCATCCCGCGGTAGCCTGTGAGGCTTCCGATTTCGCGTTCCGGAATTTCAGGCTTCCCGCTGATGGCGTAGACCGGCTGCAGGTGCTGTTCGCCGTGGCGGGTTCCGAGGTTGATGACGAAGCGGAGGTAGTCCTCCATGGTGCGAGTCGCGCCGAGCCGGTTGAGTGCGCGCACGACGAAATAGCTGTCCCGCAGCCAGCAGTAGCGGTAGTCCCAGTTGCGGCCGGAATCCGCGCTTTCCGGAATCGAGGTCGTCACTGCAGCCAGCACCGCTCCGGTGTCTTCAAAAGTGGAGAGCTTGAGGGTGATCGCGGCGCGGATCACGGCATCCTGCCACTCGAAGGGGATAGCCAGGTAGCGGACCCATTCCTGCCAATATTTCCGGGTCTCTGCCAGGAACTCACGGGAAAGGGTTTCGAGAGGTCGTGTCTGACTTTCATCCGGTCCGAAAAAGAGCACGCATTCCCGATCGAGTACGAAGGGAGTTTCGTCGAGAATCGAGATGAGGGAGACGTTCGTGGTGAGCCGGTGGACCTGGCCGGGGAAGACATAGCGGATGTGGTGGCTGCCGATCGTGACCTCGGGAGAGGCTGCGCCATACTGGCCCGCGGGTCGCAGGCGCAGGGTGATCTGGGGGCGGCCCGTGAGCGGACGCAGGATGCGGACGAAAAGGGGTGGCCGGTAGATTCGCTCGTAGCGCTTGAAGCGGGGCATGAAGTCGATCACCTCGAGACTCCCGCCCGCTTCGTCTTCGAAGGTCGTGACCAGGATCGCGGTGTTCGGCTCGTACCGTTGGCGGGGGGTTCGCCCCCGCTTGACCGTGAGGTTCATGAACCCGCGATCCGGGGTCTCCTCCGGCCGGAGCAGCGAGCAGAAGACCGGGTCGCCATCGAACCGGGGCAGGCAGGTCCAGACGTATTCCCCGCTCGCGTCGATCAGGGCGCAGGTCGAGCTGTTGCCGATGAGACCGAGTTCGAGGTTCCGGCTCATGGGTGGTCCCTGGCGAGACCGGACAGCCAGGCGACCGCCGCCGCGGGCGTTTCGAGCCGGTACCGGGCCCGGCTCGGTCCGGCACCCACCTTGATGCTGGTTCCCCCGGCCCGGTCCACGGCATCGAAGCCGCTTTCGTCTGTGACATCGTCGCCGAGGAAGACGGGATGACGCCCCCGGAAGGGCAGTTCCGTGAGGAAGTCCTCGAGCGCCCGACCCTTGTCCATGGCCGCAGGGTGGATCTCGAGCACGTTCTTCCCTTCGAGGAGAGCCAGTTCCGGGTGGGGCGAGACTACGGATTCGAGTTCTTTCCGCAGGCCGTCCACGATCTCCGGTCTGTCACGGACGTGGATTGCGATGCAAAGACCCTTGTCCTCGACGAAGGACCCCCGAATCCGGCCTGAGCACCGGCTGATCTTGGGACGAAGCCGGTGCAGCAAGGCGGCATGAGTGTCCCGGCGGTGGAGTTTCCCTGCCCCATCACGGCGCTCGGCCCCATGCTGGCCTGCGGCGGGGAAAATCTCCGGTGCGAACAGCCGGTCGAGGTCGGCGAGTGGCCGGCCGCTCACGAGTGCGAGTGCCCCTTGGGCGAGAGAGCGGATCTCGTCGAGCCTTTCGAGAAGAGCGCGTGGCACCGAAACGTCCCGGGGATGTCCGGCGAGGGGCAGGAGGGTTCCGTCCACATCCAGGAAAAAGGCACTCTTCCG
>JAKARN010000081.1 GCA_021828425.1 Pseudomonadota bacterium
GGCCGGGAGTAGGACGGATGATCTCGAAGCGAAGGGGCCGAAGCTCCCGCCCGGGGGAGCAAGACCGAAAGATGAGCCAGCAGTCCACGAAGCGTCGCCTCGGTGCTGAGACCTCTGAAATCGGAGGATTACCCGATGGTGCGGGTGGTTGAACACAGAAACTTGGGGTCAGGACTCCCCGTCGGCCAAGGGCGGCATGCCGACGATGTGGTAGCCGCAATCGACGTAGAGCACGGTTCCGGTGATGCCGCTCGCCAGATCCGAGCACAGGAAGGCACCGGCATTACCGACTTCATCCAGGCTGACATTGCGCTTGAGGGGTGCCCGGCCCTGGACCTCGGCCAGCATCTTGCGGAACCCGGAGACCCCGCTGGCCGCAAGCGTCTTGACCGGCCCGGGTGAGAGCGCATTCACGCGGTGTCCTTCCCGTCCGAGATCCAGGGCCATGAAGCGCACGTTGGCCTCGAGACTCGCCTTGGCAGGACCCATGACGTTGTAGTTCGGAATGGCCTGTACCGCCCCCAGGTAGCTCAGCGTGAGGAGTGCCCCGGCACGCCCTTGGAGCAAGGGTCGTGCCCGTTTGCCCAAGGCGGCAAAACTGTAGGCGCTGATGTCGTGGGCGATCCGGAAGCTGTCGCGGTCGACGCTGTCCAGGTAACCGCCTTCCAGCGCCTGGCGCGGGGCATAGGCCACGGCGTGGACTAGGATGTCGAGCCCGTCCCAAGCCTCTGCGAGCTTGGAGAACAGGGCATCAATCGCCCCGTCATCGGCGACATCGCAAGGGTAGATGTGCTTCGAGCCGACCCGCTCCCCCAGCTCCCGGACCCGCTCCCCGAGCCGCTCCCCTTGGTAGGAAAAGGCCAGCTCGGCACCCTCTCGGTGCATGGCCCGGGCAATGCCCCACGCCAGGGAGCGCTCGCTCGCGACTCCCACGATGAGGGCCCGCTTGCCGTCGAGGAATCCCATGGGTGCTCCGCCGGCCGTCTAGCCGCCGCTTCCGGCCGACTGCTGTTGGACGTAGACCGTGAGCTGTTCGCCCGGATAGATGAACTGGCCGGGTGAGACGTGGTTCCAGTTGCTGAGCTCTGCGGTCGTGACATTGAAGCGTGCGGAGATCTGGGACAGGGAATCGCCGGGCCGCACGATGTAGGTGACGCGCCGCACCACCGCGTCGTCCTGCGGGGTCACCGGAGTCGGGCTCGCGTCCGATTCGAGGACGAGACGCTCACCGGGATGCAGGAAGCCTCCCGGAGCCAGATGGTTCCATTGGGCGAGCGAGTTGACCGGAACATTGTAGCGCTGGGCGATCGTCCACAGCGAATCGCCCGGCCGGACCGTGTAGGTCACGGCACGGCTCACGATGCCGGTTTCCGGTGCCGGGGTGGTCCCGTTGAGTCGGAGGCGTTCCCCGGGCTGCAGGATCGAGCCTGAACCCAGGTGGTTCCAGCGCGCAATGGAAGCCATCGGGACACCGAAATGGTTGGCAATCGTCCAGAGCGAGTCCCCGGGCTCGACCGTGTAGTACCCGTCGGCGGGGATTGCGACCGGATCGGATGCCGCCCCCTGCCCGAGGACAAGGCGCTCACCGGGATGCAGGAAGCCTCCTGGAGCCAGATGGTTCCATCGGGCGAGCGAGTCGACCGGGACGTTATAGCGCTGGGCGATCGTCCACAGCGAATCACCCGGCTGGACCGTATATTCGTTTCCACCCCAGGGAACCATGGCCACGGAGGTTGCCTGCTCGGTCGGTGCACCGAAGGGAACGTACTGGGAGAGGTGGTTCATCGAGGACGGCACGAGAATGCGTCGCCCGGCCACGATCACGTCGGAGCCGAGTTGATTCTTGACCTCCAACTGGTGGATGGTCGTTCCAAACTGCAAGGCAAGCCCGGACAGGGTGTTTCCGGGTTCCACCCGGTACGGCACCCAGGCCACGAGCTGTCGGGTGCCGAGCTTGTGCAGTCCGGCCAGGAACCGGGCCAGGCGGTTCTGCGGTACAAGCAGGCGGTTGGGTCCCAGGGGATCCGTGGCCCAGCGATTGAAACCCGGGTTGAGCAGGTAGAGCTTGTGCAGGTTCATGCCGAGCAGGCGGGCCGCCAGGCCCAGGTCGATCTGTCCCTTGAGCTTGACCACGCTGAGGTAGGGTACATCGGGAATCTTGGGCAGCTTCACGCCGTAACGGTGAGGATGGGCGATGATGTCCCGGACCGCGAGCAACTGGGGAACATAGGCCTCGGTTGCCCGGGGCAGGTTGAGGTCCCAGAAGTCGGTGGGTCGTCCCAGACGCTGGTTTTCCTGGATGGCGTATTCGACCGTGACCGCCCCTGAGTTGTAGGCGGCGAGTGCCAGCAACCAGCTGCCGAACTGGGCATGCAGCTCGGAGAGGAAATCCAGGGCTGATCGGGTCGACTCGACGAGATCCCGGCGGCCGTCGAACCACCAATTGATGCGGATGCCGAAGTGAAGGGCCGTGCTCGGGATGAACTGCCAGAGTCCCGCGGCATTGGCCCCGGAATCCGCATACGGGTCGAAGGCGCTCTCGATGAATGGCAGAAGGGCGATCTCGGTCGGCAGGTGCCGTTTCTCGACGGCTTTCAGGATGTAGTAGAGGTAGGGCTTGGCCCGGGTTGCGGTCCGTTCCATGTAGCCGGGATGATGGGCATACCAGTTGAGTTCGACCCGGACCCGCTCATTCATGAGGTCGGGCAGGCGGAAGCCGCTGCGGATGACTTGCCAGAGGTTCCGGATTCCCGGGTGTGGCTTGAAGACCAGATCCTTCCAGTGAACGGGGGGAGGCTGGCCTGACAGGTAATCGGGCGGGGGCGGTTGTCCGGGCGGCAGTCCGGTGAGACTGCGGGAGACCGGGGCGGTGAGCCGGTGGACCACCGGCGGGTGGTTGGGGGATGGGGAGAGGCCGGGGATGAGCGCACATCCATCGAGGGTGAGGCCGAGGACGGCGAGGATCAGGAGAAGATGGCGCTTCATGCGGGGAGCTGGTTCATGGTGAAGGTATCTTTCCATTTTCGGAGGACCGTGAAAACCGCGAGCGGTCCGTCGAGGGCCCGTCCGGCGTGTCGCTCGGCCGCTGCGTGGACCGCCGCCTCGCGCGTCCTCAGGAAAGGATTGACGTCGTGTTCCCGTTGGATTGAGGTCGGCAGGGTCGGTTGCTGGTTCATTCGCACGCTTGTGGCCAGGCTCGCATATTGTGCAATCAAGGCGTTATCCGGTTCAAGCCCCGAGGCAAAGGCAAGGTTGTCGAGGGTGTATTCATGGGCCGGGTAGACCCGGGTGGTTCCCGGCAGGCGCCCCAGGCGCTCGACCGAATCGAAGAGTTGGCCGGCCGTGCCCTCGAAGAGCCGACCGCATCCCGCACTGAAGAGCGTATCACCCGGAAAGAGGAGGTCGGGCCCGCAGTAGGCCAGGTGGTCGAGGGTATGGCCGGGAACGGCGAGTGCCGTGAGTTCGAGTTCGGGCCAGAGCCTGATCGAATCCGCTTCCCCGACCCGCCGGAGGTCGGGGTGGGGGAGAACCCCGTCCGGACCATAGACCGTGGGGCTCGGACCGGTGGGGGAGGCTAGCAGTTCCTCGACGCCCCCGGTATGATCCCCATGGTGGTGGGTGAGCAGGATAGCCTTGAGGTGGTAATGCCCGTGCTCGAGATGACGACGGACCGGCTCCGCCTCCCCCGGATCGATCACGACAGCTTCTGGGCCATTGGCCATGAACCAGATATAGTTGTCCCGGCGTGCCGGGAGAGCCGTGATTTCAATCATGGTCATGATCCTATCAGATCGGGTTCCCCGGGCGATACCGGCTGGCGGAGGAGGATGGTTGGATCTTGAACGGCGCTTCGCGGCGCAGGAGCGCAGGCTCATCGAAGGCGTGGGCCCGTCTCTGCGCGGCTGCCGGTCCGTCGTGGTCGACGCATGGCCCGCCCGGACGCTCCCGGTCCTGCCCTTTGCGGAGCTTCGGGTTCTGCCACCCGCCTATTGGCCGGACGGCCATCGGGGGACGAGCCGGAGCTGGCCCTACGCCACGGGCGGGACCGATCTCGTCATCTGGCGGCATGCCCACGAATACTGGCCGCTCCCCGAGAGCCTGCTCGTGGAAACCGATCGGGTGCTCGGGCCGGATGGATTGCTCTTGATCCTGGGATTTCACCCGCTGGGTCACTGGTTGTGTCATCTCGTGGATCCCGGTCTCCGGCTCCCGCCCCGGACCCCACGCGGTTTCGGTGCTGGACTGGCCCGGTTCGGTTTTGAAAGGCACAAACCCACCGTCCGGACAGCACGAGGGCCGGGCTTGGAACTCCCCCTTCTGTCCGTCGAGCTCCGGAGCCGGGTCCGGCCGGGCGTCATCCTCCATCCGGCCGGAAGAGACTGGCCCCGTCTTTCGCCGAACACCCTCACATGGCCCACGCGCCGGGTGGCCTGATGGTCGGGGACGGGCGGGTCGAGATCTGGACCGATGGCGCCTGCAGCGGCAACCCGGGACCGGGCGGATGGGCCGCGCTTTTGAGGTGGCGGGATCGCGAGCGGATCCTCACCGGTCACGAGATGCTGACCACGAACAACCGCATGGAGCTCTCGGCGGTGATTGCCGCCCTGCAGGCCCTCAAGGGTCCGGTGCCGGTCGTGCTCTACACCGACTCCCGCTATGTCCGGGATGGGGTGACCCGCTGGCTCGAGGACTGGAAGCGTCGCGGCTGGCGAACGGTGGCGGGAGGAGCGGTACGCAACCGTGACCTCTGGGAACGTCTTGAAGGATTGCTGGGAGCCCGGCCGATCGACTGGCAATGGGTCCGGGGACATCAAGGCATCGGCTACAATGAACGTGTGGACCGGCTGGCCCGTTCCGCCATCGGTGGACCGGGCCGTCCACCCGCCCGGAGTTGACGCGATGCGGCAGATCGTCCTCGATACGGAAACGACCGGGCTCCTGCCGGACCAGGATCACCGCATCATCGAGATCGCGGCGATCGAGCTGGCCAACCGCCGTCCCACGGGGCAGGATTTCTGGCACTACCTGGATCCTGGCCGACCCATTGATCCGGGCGCCACGGCCGTCCATGGCTTACGCAACGAAGATCTGGCCGGCAAGCCCGGCTTTGCCGAGATCACCGAGGCCTTCCTGGATTTCGTGGACGGGAGCCAGCTCATCATCCACAACGCGCCCTTCGACCTGGCCTTCCTGAACCATGAGCTCGCACGGGTCGGGGCCCGTGTGACCTCGATCGAGAGCCTCTGCTCCGTGCTCGACACCCTGCCCCTGGCCCGGCGCCAGTACCCGGGACAGAACAACAGCCTCGAGGCTCTCTGCCAGCGTTTCGGCATCGACACGTCGAACCGGCACCATCATGGCGCCCGCCTGGATGCGTACCTTCTGGCCGAGGTCTACCGGGCCATGACGAGAGGTCAGGCGGCACTCGGTTTCGGGACCGAGCTTTCGGGTCTTCCCACAGATCCCCGTCCGGGAGCTCCGGCCAGCGGCGCCCGTCGGTCCATCGCCCGTGTCCAGGTGGATCCCGGCGATAGGAGCCGGCACCGGGCCGTGCTGGCCCGCATTGACGAACAAAGCGGGGGACGGCTGGTCTGGCGTGCGGACCTCGATCCGGAGCGGGCGGGAGCATGACCACGTCGACCGGTCTTCTGGCCGCGACGGCGGCCGTGCTGTGTGTTGCCATCGGCGCGTTGGCCCTCTCCGAATGGCTTGGCCTGCCCGAAGTCGTGGTGAGTCTCGTGGGGGGAGTGCTCGTGGGTCCCCGCCTTCTCGGTTTCGTGAATCCGGCTGCTCACCTGTCCTGGGTTCGGGATTTTTTCATTCTCGGGGTCTGCCTGGTCCTTTACGAAGGGGGACGGACGCTGCGGATGCCGGTTCTCCGGCGGGTTGGTGTGAGCGTGACGATGCTCGCCACGGTGGGGGTGGTGGTGACCGCGCTGCTCATCGCCGCCTGGAGCGAGAGGTGGTGGCATCTCGGCTGGCCCTTGAGTCTCATTCTGGGCGGTGCCCTGGCTTCAACGGATCCCGCGGTCTTGATTCCCCTGGCGGACCGTCTGCGACTACCCGATCTCCTCCGCGAGACCCTCGTGGCCGAGGCTGCCCTGAATGACGTCTTTTCGGCCCTCCTGGTTTTCGAGGGCATGCACCTGCTCGCTTCTCCGTCACCGACCTGGGGCGGCGGTCTCCTCTTTCTCACCACCCAGTTCGGGGTCGGCTTGGGTGCCGGGATCGGGGCAGGGCTCCTGTTCCGTTTCCTGGTCACCCATGAACGCTTCGGGTTCCTGTCACGTTACGCGGTGCTGCTCGGATTTGTGGTTGCCCTCGCGGCTTTCGAGAGTGCCCACGAGTTTTCGGGCAGCGGGTTCCTCGCCGTGTTCGTGGCTGGCGTGCTGTCCGGGCGGGGGGAGAGCAGCCGGGGCAGCCTGCACCAGGAAGAAATGGAACATTTCGGCACCACCACCCTCACGGTGGTACGCCTCACCCTGTTCATTCTCCTGGGCGCACTGGCCAGCACGCTCCTGCCCGAATTCTGGATCCATGCGGCCTCGTTCCTCCTCTTGGGACTTCTCCTCATGTTCGTGATCCGTCCACTGGTTGTCTGGCTGACGGTCTCGTGGGAT
>JAKARN010000082.1 GCA_021828425.1 Pseudomonadota bacterium
CGACAAACCCCACCGCCTCAAGCCCATCGACATCTACACTCACTGGTACAGCGCCACAAAGCTGGCGTCCCTCTCGGCCTTGGAGAAGGTCTACAACTGGGTTGTGGCCCGACCCATCACCCCGATCTACGTGGCCGAGTATGCGAAGATCGCCAACAATTTCTTCACGATTCGCATTGCACGACAGGGACACGGCTTTTGGATCGGCGGGGCCCGGGCGTTACGCGAGTTGCGCATGCCCAAGGAGCTCGGCTACCCCGATCTGAGGCAGAGCGAGGGCATAGCCGGATACGATGCCTCTCCCAACGGACGTTGGTATGTGCACACGGACGGGCAGGACTCGGTCTACCTTGCTTTGCAGCCAAGACCTCCGAAGCGTCCCTACATCGTCAGTGCCAACGCGGCGATTGCGGACTATCGAGAGAATGCCTTGGGCTTCGCGGCACGGCTGGACGGTACAGTCCCGGTCCGTGCACGGGTGGCCAACGTTCAGGATTGCCGAATCTTCCTCGACGGCAAGCCCGTCTCCCTGGCCCGCACTGGTCAACTGCGGAGCACCGCCCTGCATGTTCGACTTCAAGCCCGCTGTGTCTCGTCGCGCTTCTGAGACGCGGACGCGTCTCTTCCGCCCCACGAGCCTGATCTTGTTTGCTTTGCTGGTCTTCGTGGGAGCCTTGGCCGTGACTTGGCAGTACGGTTGGCCAAACTTCCGAACTTTCAGCGATTCGTTCGGGGAAGCTCGGGCGCAACTGCAGAGTGCCGCCTTGATGATGCGGGGGGGGCAATACAGGGACGCTCAGAAGCTGATTGCCCCGATCCTGGCGAACCCGGGGAATCCCCTCTACCGTTCGGCTCGCTGGATGAGGTGGCAGATCGCGCAGGCACAAACCCTGGCCATCCCTCCCCAATCGCCCCGGCGTCGTCGAGCGGAAGCCGGGACGCTTCCAATACTGGACGGCATGCTCAAGCTCGGCGGCTGGACGCCGGAGCAGTGGCGGGCGTTGGCCCAAGGGGCTTCTGCCGTAGGGGCCTATGGGCTCAGCGCAAGGTTTTGGGAACAGGCAGCCCTGGCCGATCCGGCGTTGTCGTGGCAGGATCGTCGGGAGGCGGCCTTGGCTTTGGCCGCGAAAGGCGATCCCGCCGCCGCGGCTCAGATTCTCCTGGATCTGGCGGCGGAGACACGGAATCCGTCTTGGCAGGAAGCCCTCCTGTTCCAGGGAGCGAAGTGGTTGGAGGGTGGGCTCGGTTCCGTTGTCGCGTTGGCCCGGTGCCGGGCGCTTCTCGCACGAGCACCAAGACTCTGGCAGGATCGTCAAGTCGTGATGTTCATGGCTCGCCTAGCTCTGGCGGCCGATCGACCCGATCTGGCGGCGCGATGGCTTTATCGGGAATTACGGCAGCGTGGCACGCCGAGGCCATCGTGAAACGCAAGGTTGTTTTGTTTTGCTGCCTTCTGATCCCGCTTGCGGCACAAGCCCGTCCGATCTGTGTGCCGCGGGATTGGTGGACCGCTCCGGGCAGCCTGGCTTCCGACGATGCACAATGGCGAGCCCAATACCTGCGGCGGAAGGAGAACGCCGACGCCTACGCGGCCGCCTTGCTGCAACACCAGAAGACCGGCCAGGGCATGAGCTACCTGAATCAGGGCGGTGTTTCGCCTTCTTGGTATATCGCTCCCTTGGTCGTGCAGCCCTTTCCCGGCCGGTATTCGGCCAAGCTCTACGATTTTGCTTACAGCGTCTTCCTGCAGAGTCACCGGTTGCAAGACGCGTATCGGCTGGCCTACTCCGCGGTCTTGCAACGTCCGAACGATCGACGTTGGCGCCGGCGTCTCATCCGGGTCTCTCTCTGGTTGGGGCAACGAGAGCAGGTGCTGACTCAGTGGTTCTGGCTCGCCCAACACGGCGACGCGGCCGCCATCCGGAAAGCCGTGACCTTGGCCCTGAGCCTGTCTCGCCCGGATTTGGTGGTCCAACTCCTCAGCCCCGGGGCCCGGACTGCCACCCTCAGCGACGCCGAATGGAAATCCCTGATTTTTGCCTACGGGTCGTTGGGGGAACCGAGCAAAGCCCTGGCCGATGTCGATGAGGCCTTGCGGCGCGGTGGACCACGTCGCTACCTTTTGGAGCAAAAGACCTACCTCAGCTACGAGCTGGGTCGGATCAATCAAAGTCTGGCCGCCTTGCAGCGTCGCGCGCGATTGTACGGCTCGACGCCTCATATCGCCTTGGTGGAAGCGCGGCTTCTGTCGATGCAGGGGCACTACCGCCTCGCCTTTGAAGCCTTGGAAAGGGTCCGCTCGTTGGTCAATCTCAACGATGTTCCCTTTTGGAAGCTGTACGCCGTGATCGCCTGGAAAATATACAACAACCCGGCTGCTTTGTCGGCGGAAAAGACTCTGTACTTGTTGGGCGCAACCAGTCAGTACGATATGCAGCGCTTGGTCCTCCTGAATGGAAAGAGGAATGCAAGAGCAGCGATGTACATCGCCAAGGAGGGATGGCAGCACTATCGTCTTCCTCTCTTTTATTTCGAAGCGCTCTATTACGCGGGTGTTATACAAAATTGGCGGCAATTGGGAGACCTTCTGCGGCAGGTTTCCGTTCATGATGTCGACAACATCCGTCATTACCCCGCCTATTGGATGGCCGTGGGACAATGGGCCGACGCTCAAGGCGATTACGGTCTGGCCGCTCGGGCGTACGCCCGGGTGCTCCAACTCAATCCCGGAGATGAGGTGGCCGAGAGCAACCTCATGTGGATGTTGATCGACCATTATCAGAGACGCACCCTGCGTGCTCTCTTGGTTGACGACGCTCTCCACCCCCCGCCAGGATTGCACGATGTGGTTGTCGATGCTTTGGAGCGTATTGGGCGGAATCGTGCGGCGCTTGACCTGAGCCTCAGTGAGGGGTCGAGAGGACACAACACCTCCGTGTCCGACCTGCTCAATCAAGCGGGTCTTTGGGCGGCGAATGGAGATCCGGGGCTGGCCTGGTCGCAGCGTTGGCAGGCGGCGTGGCTCAGTCTGCGTCGGCTGGACCAACAGTGGGAGAACCACGGCGGGAAGCGGAAGGTTTACACGGTTCGGCGCGCGTCCGGATCTGTCAGTGCACGGGTGACCGAGGGGGGTGCCCAGTGCTATGTCCCGGAAGATCCGGTGTCACGATCCGTCGTCGATCCGACGACTCCGGAAGACACCGTCTCGTCACGCAACCGGAGCTCCGGCGAAGATGTCGGCGGTGGTTCGGGTGTCGTGGCCCGCTCCCACGCCGCGTCCGGGAAGACATTGGTTGTCTCTCGCCATCCCCTGCATGCCCTGGCCGTCAGCCTTTCTTCGTTACCGAGTGTCGGGAATACCACTCTTCGTGTGCTTTCGGCCGCAGCCCGGCGCGGCGACTACCTGCCCGCCATTTCATGGGCCATGGCGCAGGGGGATTGGGAATTGGCCCAGTTCCTCATCGAAACCAACCCCCGACCCGACCCGGCCTGGGCCAAGCTGAGTCTGGCTCTGCACCGTCCCGACAACGCCGAGTTGGAACGGCTTTTGCAGCATCCCGAGCGGTTGCAGATTCGCGGTCGCGTGCGGGCCCAGATGGATCTGGGCCACTATGACGAGGCGCGTACCGATGCCTTGGCCGAGATGGGCATGAATCCCAACGATCGGCGTCTGCGTCGGGAATATGTACGGGCTGTGCGCCGGAGTGCCAGCTATTTGGATCTCTCGGGGATCTGGTTGCATTTCAACGGCCTGACGTTGTTGGGTCCACGGCTGCGCGGCCGCTTGGCTTTTGGGAATGACTGGGGGCTTCTCTTTGGAGTCGATGATCTGCACCAATCGGTGACGAGCTCCTCACAGTTGTTGGCCGTGCCGGTCTGGAGTCGACGCGAAGCCGTGGGCTTCTACTGGCAACACCCACGCTGGACGGTCCAGGTCTTGCTCGGCGAATATCAGGGGGTGCGGAACAACCCGACCTTGGGCGTGAAGGCTTACTGGCAGGTGTCCGACACCAGCGGGCTCACGGCCACTTGGCAGTACCACGATCGTAGCTTGAGCAGTCTGGAGAGCCCGGCTCTGACGGTGGCGGGCATGGTCAACAAGTTTCAAGTACAGTGGACGGACCAGGTGGGATCCTGGGTGGGTGATGCGGGAGCCGGTTGGCGGCAATATCAAGGCCAGGACGGTGTTGATCTCGGCTCTGGGCTTGTTGGTGAGTTGTCGCTGTTTTGGCGCCACAGTCTGGGGCCTTGGAAACTGCAGGTCGGTCCTTTCATCGATTACTATGGGATGCAACGTAATAGACGGCTCGTGGGCGTTGTGGCGCAAAGTTTGGTCCCCGGTGCACGCAACATTGATACGGTGCTACCTGGGACCAACAGCGATATCGGCATGCGCCTGCAATGGGGCCGTTGGACGCGTGCCCTCCACAGCAACTGGACACCCTACGTAGCGGTTCTCCTCTATGAGAATACCCGTTTTGGGCTCCAATACCAGCTCGATACCGGCCTCAGTACGCCGGTCTTTGGCCCCGACCGTCTACGCATCGGTTTTTCCCAAGGTCAGGCAAACAGTGGCCTGGCCGTCAATCAACAGATTTTCAAGATGGGATACCGCTTTTATTTTTGATTTTCTAAACAGTGAGGAGTGAACGATGAGATGGCGATATGTGCTTGTGACTTTGGGCCTGACGGCACTGCTTTCGGGTTGTGCGGGTATGGATCTACACACGGCGAAGCCGCTGCCCAAGACACGGGATGTGATCTGGGCGGTACTTCCCTTCATCAACAACACCGGAACGCCCATGGCCAATGCCCGGGCCGCCACTCTGGCTGCCGGAATCCTGCAGAGTGACGATCAGCGCGTGGTCGGCAATCTTCCCATCAGTACCCGCACTCAGGTCCTGTTTGGCGGGAACTGGAAAACGGAGTACGCCAAGGCGTTGGCGTCTGCCCGTCGCCACGGTGCCCGCTATGCCTTGACGGGAAGCGTGGATGAATGGACATACCGTGCCGGCATCAACGCCGAGCCGGAAGTGGCCATAACCCTCTGGGTGGTGAATGTGGCCAACGGTCGTGTGGTGTGGAGCGGCGTGGGTAGCGCCCACGGCGGTAGCCTAGGGTCCAGGGGGACGGGAGGTGTGGCTCAGCGTTTGATTCAGCGGCTCCTGGATCACGTCTTGGCGCGTTGAGCATGCGTCTCTTGACGGCGATCCCGCGACGCAGGGAGGGCTGGTTGGAAGCAATCTTGCTTCCGGCCGTGGCCCTCCTGATCACCCATTTTCTGGTTCCGTGGGATCCGCTACTGCTGCACCAGCCTTTCCCTTGGCTGGTGCTCGTTCCTTTGCTCATCGCACTGCGTTACGAGTTCTTGCCGGGAGCTCTGGCTACATTGGTTCTCACCACCGCTTCTTGGTGGCATCCTTATCCGACGGACGTCCTCCTTCCCGCCGCTGCCGGCACCCTCTTGGTGACCCTCATCGGTGCCGAGTACGCCTCCGCCTGGAGACGCCAAGAAACCCGACGCGCCTTGCAGGAAGAGATCACCACCACCCGCCTACGCCAGCTGGCAGACGACCTTTATGTCACGCGCACCTCCCTTGATCGTCTGGAGCAGAGTCTCTTGTACCAACCGGTTTCGGTGCGGAGCGCCTTGCGGGAATTGCGGGACGACCTGCGCCGGCGGCAAGGCGTGCTGGACCCACCGCTGTTGAGAAAGATCCTTTACTTTCTCAATCAGTTGGTCGGGGTCCAAGTCGCCGCTTGGTTCTCGTGGGAGGCCAAGGAGCCCCGGCCTCGCCAGCTGGCTGCGTTGGGACGTGTGTCGGAGTGGGACGGGGGCGATCCGGTGGCCCGTGCCGCGCTGTCCGAAGGTCGTAGTCAGCAGCTGATGGACCTGAAACTGGAACGCCTCCACCATTACTTGAGCGTGCATGTGCACGGAGAGGAGGGGCACAGTCGAGATCTGCTTTGCATCGAGGATATGAGCTTTTTCGCCATCAATCGCGAGAGCATGAAGATCATTGAAGTCTTTTTTCAATATCTTTGCCGTTATCGGAACGCGTGTATTCGTGCACGGGAGCTTTTGTCTCGCTGGCCGGACTGTCCGGTCGATTTCGCTTCCGATCTCCTGCAACTGCAAAGCTTGGCAACAATCGCACCGGAAGTCGGTATCTGTCAGCGCTATCTGTTTCACACCGGTTGGGAGGCCCGGGAAATCGTCCGTTGGATTGAAAACCTGCGCCGAGATCTGGATATGATTTGGATCCATGAGGAAGGGGAATATTTGTCGGCGCTCATCTTGCTTCCCTTTGCCGGGCCTGTCGCTGCTGAAGGGCAAAGGACCAGGGTGGAGGTGGAAATGCAGAAGCACTGCGCGAATCACTGGGAAGCCGCCTTTGTACGTGCGGATTTCCTGCCGGTCGATACCCGCCCTGCCGCAGAGCAGATCGCTCATTGGCTGGAGTGGCGTTTGTGATGCACCGGCTCATGATGGACCTTTGGATTCCGATCTTGATCTCAATGGTGGTGATTCTTGCGG
>JAKARN010000083.1 GCA_021828425.1 Pseudomonadota bacterium
GCTCCGGATTTCACGTTCCGGAAGTTCGGGTTCGCCGCTGATCGCGTAGACCGGCTGCAGATGCTGCTGGCCGTGGCGGGTGCCGAGGTTGATGACGAAGCGGAGGTAGTCCTCCATGGTGCGGGTCGCCCCGAGCCGGTTGAGCGCACGCACGACGAAATAGCTGTCGCGCAGCCAGCAGTAGCGGTAGTCCCAGTTGCGGCCGGAACCGGCGCTTTCCGGAATCGAGGTCGTCACCGCGGCCAGCACCGCGCCCGTGTCTTCGAAGGTGGAGAGCTTGAGGGTGATCGCGGCGCGGATGACGGCGTCCTGCCATTCGAAGGGAATGGCCAGATAGCGGGTCCATTCATGCCAGTACCGGCGGGTTTCCGCCAGGAACTCCCGGGACAGGGTTTCGAGCGGGCGCGTCAGGCTCTCGTCCGGTCCGAAGAAGAGGACACATTCCCGGTCGAGGACGAATGGCGTTTCATTGAGGATCGCGGTGAGCGAGACATCCGTGGTGAGACGGTGCGCCTGGCCTGGAAAGACGTAGCGGATATGGTGGCTGCCGATCGTGATCTCGGGGCTGGATGCGCCGTACTGGCCGGCGGGCCGCAGGCGGAGGGTGAGCCGGGGCTGTCCGGCAAGCGGGCGCAGGATGCGGACGAACAGCAGTGGGCGGTAGATCCGTTCGTAGAGCTTGAAGCGGGGCATGAAGTCGATCACCTCGAGACTCCCGCCCTGCTCGTCCTCGAAGGTCGTGACCAGGATCGCGGTGTTCGGCTCGTACCGCTGGGTGTGGCTCCGGCAGCGCTCGACCGAGAGATTCATGAACCCGCGTCCAGTCGTGTCCTCCGGCTGGAGCAGCGAACAGAAGACCGGGTCGCCGTCGAAGCGGGGCAGGGAGGCCCAGACGTATTCCCCGCGCTCGTCGATCAGGGCGCAGGTTGAGCTGTTGCCGATGAGGCCGAGTTCGAGGGTCCGGCTCATGGACGGTCCCCGGCCAGGCCGGACAACCAGGCGACGGCCTCGGCGGGTGTCCCGAGACGGTAGCGGGCCCGCGTCGGCCCGGCGCCCACCTTGATGCTGGTTCCGGGGCCCCGGTTCACGACGTCAAAGGCGCACTCGTCCGTGACGTCGTCACCCAGGAAGATGGGTGACCGCCCGCGGAAGGGGGGCTCCAGGAGGAAGGCTGCGACCGCCCGTCCCTTGTCCATTGCCGCGGGGCGGATTTCGAGAACGTTTTTACCCTCGAGGAGATCCAGTTCCGGATGGCGGGACAGCATGCTTTCGAGACTTTCCCGCAGGCGTTCGAGGATCTCGGATCCTCCCCGGACGTGGATGGCGACGGAAAGCGCCTTGTCCTCGATGAAGGATCCCGGGACCCGCTCTGCGCATCGGGTGATTTCGGGACGCAGCCGGTCGAGCAGGGGGGTGTGGGTGTCCAGACGATGGAGTCTCCCGTTCCCATCGCGGCGCTCGGCCCCATGCTGGCCGGCGGCGGCAAAGATCTCGGGTGAAAAAAGCCGGTCCAGATCGGCGAGCGGCCGGCCGCTCACGAGCGCGAGCGCCCCGTCGGCGAGGGTGCGGATCCTGACGAGCCTTTCGAGGAGCCGGTGTGGTACCGAGACGTCCCGGGGATGATCCGCGAGGGGCAGGAGCGTGCCGTCGACATCCAGGAACAGGGCGCATTCCCGGCAGCGCACCGTGGTGGGCGGAACGGGGAGCGGGGCTTCAGCCGGTGTGACGGACTGCGTCCTGCGGGGTGACCCGGGAAAAGACATGACGCGGTTTATTATGGGCAAAGTGGTGCTTCGTTGCAAACCGAGAAGAAAAAATGTCACGGCCCGGCGGGCTGTCCGCTCAAGGATCGCCTTGCGGACGGTGACGCAAGTGAAGGCTGGGATCAAGGTGGCTTGCGGCCAGCCGGCCGCGAGAGACCCCCCCTCGCCAGGGCTTGTCAATCGCTGTCCCAAAGTGATGCCAAAGAGCACACGTTGTTATAAACGTGCATGAAGCAGTTCCGCTGGAACGGGACGAAGAACGCTGAGCTGCGCCGCTCGCGCGCCATCTCATTCGAGGAGATCGTGTGCTCGATCGCCGCGGGCAGCCTGCGCGATGTGCCGAAGCATCGCAACGCGGTGCGCTACCCCCGGCAGTTCGTGCCCGGGGCCATTGCGCCCTTTCCTCCCACGCTCGCGCGAGTGCTCCGGCCCCCGGCCCTTCCGCGGCCCCACTGCCCGCGCGATCCGGCCGAGCGCTGCAGCTCGTTCCAACCGCTGCTGCGCAGCCGCAAGCGCCTCCCGCTCGAGGCGCTTGCCGACCTCCGTCTCGATCCGCCGTCGCTCCATCCCGGTCACCGCCGGCCCCGGGTGCGACGTCGCCTCCCGTTCAATCCCTTGTGCCTCGAGACTCCGGTGATCGATCCGGATCTCGTGCCCATGCTCCAAAAGCTTCCCGTTGACCCGCTCCGCCCAGAGCTCTAGGATCTCCAGGACTTCTGCCTTGGCCGGCCCCCAACCCGCCTTCCGACGGTTCGTGTCTGACCACTCGATCGTCGCCTGCTCTCCAAAGCCTCCAGGCTCGATCGCCCGGGTGGTGGCCAGCAGATGCGCATGGTAGTTACGCCCATCCCCCTTTAAGAACATGGGATTGCTGGACATTTCCTGAACCTGAAGGTGAGACCCGAGGGACTTTCTGCCCCGGTGCGCCGGCTTCGGGAGATCCCGGGAACTTCTCCGCCCCCGGGGTACTCAGTAAACTGGATCCCAACGCGTGGCCTTGGCCGCGCCCGAAGCCGGTGATTGGCGGAGCAAAACCACCCATGTGGCAGCCTTGGTTCGTCCTTGTGGTGCTTGTCCTCGCCCTGGTCCTCCTGGTCTGGGGATTCTGGCGCTACGATCTCGTTGCGGTCCTGGCGCTGCTCGCCCTGGCCTTTTCCGGAATCCTGCCGCCCACAGAGGTGTTCCGGGGATTCTCCAACCCGGCGGTCATCACGGTGGCCGCGGTCATGGTCGTCGGACGGGCACTCTGGAACGCCGGCATCATCGATGCGGTGAGCGGCTTCATCAGCCGTTCGGTGCATCACCCCCGGCTGCAGTTCATGGCGCTCACCGGGGTTCTCACCCTGTGCTCATCCGTCGTGAGCGATGTGGGGGCGCTCTCCGTCTTCCTGCCCGTGGCCACCCAGCTTGCCCACAAGAACAAACAGCCGCTCGGGCGAATTCTCATGCCCCTTTCGTTCAGCGCCATCCTGGGCGGTGTCGTGACCCTCATCGGAACGACGCCCAACATCTTGATTTCGGATTACCGGTTCAAAAGCACCGGGCACCCCTTCGGTTTCTTCGCCTTCACGCCCGTGGGCGGGGCCGTGGCGATCGCGGGTCTCGTCTTCCTCTGGCTCTTTTCGGGCGCATGCCTGCCCGGCCGGATGAAGCGCGGCAAACCGGACGTGGCCGAGGCGCCCGCCTACTCGGCCGAGGTCGTCGTGCCGGAGGAATCCCCCTTCGTCGACCGTGCGCTCGGCGAACTGGAGGAAGAAATCGATGCGGATTTCGCCGTCGTGGGCATCATCCGGGATGAGCAGCGCAAGCCCGTCAACCGCTACCTCCGGCTTCGACCGGCCGACGTGCTCCTGGTCCGGGCGGAACCCGACGACCTCAAGGTATTCCTGGATTCGAGCAAGATGACGCTCACCGGCAACCAGACCGTGGGCGGACGCTTTCAGGTGTCTGACGAAATGGCGCTTGAACAGGTGGTGCTGCATCGGGACTCCGGGCTCATCGGCCAGAGTGCCCGTTCGATCCGGCTGCGGCAGCGCTACGGCATCAATTTGCTGGCACTCTCCCGGCACGGCGGCCGTTTGCGGGGCCGGCTGGCCGATATGCGCCTCAAGGCCGGTGACCTGCTGCTGCTTCATGGTGACCGGACGGTGCTGAATGAACTGATCGCCCGCTTTCACCTGCTCCCCCTGGCTTCCCGGGAGACCCGTCTCGTCAAGCCGACCCGGATACTTTCGGCCTTCTCGATTTTTGTGCTGGCAATTGCGGCAGTCGCATCCGGCCGGGTCTCGGCCCCCGCGGCCTTTCTCGGGGCATCGGCGCTTCTCGTCCTCACGGGTCATCTCACGCTGCGGGAGGTCTACGACAGCCTGGAGTGGCCCATCCTGATCCTGCTCGGGTCCTTTCTTTCCATCAGCCTGGCTTTTGAAAGGACCGGCGATGCCCAGGCGGTCGCGCATCTTCTGCTGGTGGTCGGACGACACTGGCCCCTGTTCGCCCTGCTCGGGCTGTTCGTGACTATCTCCATGGTGTTCAGCAACTTCGTGAACAACGCCGCCACCGCGGTGATCTTCGCACCCATCGCGATCCATGTGGCTCAGGGAATCGGCATCTTGCCGGATCCCCTCCTCATGGCGGTCGCGATCGGGAGCTCACTGCCGTTTTGGACTCCCATCGGGCACCAGTGCAATGCGCTCGTGCTTACGCCCGGCCACTACCGTTTCTCCGAGTACTGGAAGCTGGGGCTTCCCCTGTCGCTGGTCACGGGAACCATCGCCGTCTGTGCGATTCTCGCAGTCTGGCCGGCCCACCCCTAAGGACATCCCCAGGCGGTATAGCGAACATTTTCCCCTGCAGGGGTTTTTGATCATCCCGGGCTGCTTCTCCTGCCGGCTGAGATGACGGCGTGCACGGCCCATGAGTGCACGGTGGTTCGTCGGTCGGCTTTTGCCGGGGCTATCGGTCTTGACGTCTGGGTTGGGCAGTTCATCACCCCCCCTCCGGACAGTAGCCGGGTTTTGGATGAGCTGCAGCCCCTCCTTGTGCTTTCCCGCCAAGTACCGCACTGCAGTGATCGATGCACGGGTTGCCCGATGAGAATGGGATAAATTCGTTCCTCTCCTGAGATCGGTTGGCGGTGCATCGTTCCTGCTGCGATATCAAGCGTGTGTCTTTGTTTGCGTGTATTCGCTCGGTACCTTTCCTTGTGCCAATCATCGCGTCGAAGCAAAGTTCCGGGCGATGAGGTCTTTCTCCTCTGCGCCCATGCCACAGTCGCTTCCGCCAGGTAACTCAGGGGTCATCCGGCATGCAGCAACGCCGTTATGAATTGTTTGTTGTGAAAAATGCCCTGAACACCGTTTTCAATCGCACGGTCAACTGCTATTGCGGCGTTGCTTCCCGATGTCATGATAATACCGCTGTTTTTCCCGACCGCAGAAACTTTCTGCGAGAAGACTTCTTTGCCGTAACGGTTTTTGACCATGACGTTCATGTGGAATACGGCCACTGCGCTGCCGCTAAAAAATCCCGAACTGAAGCGATTGTGCAATTTTGTGACAGCAACATCGACCAGAACAGGCGACGTGTGGGCAACCCGGAAGCCCCGGTCACGCAGTTCCATTTCAAAGGCGCGCTGAACCAAGCTGGCTATATTTGTCGTGGAATAAATGGGTGCAGTGGAAACGCCATATCCATTCACTTTGTTACCAATTCTTTTGTGTTTTCGTAAATCCTTTACCGACACTGTGACAATGATGTTGTGGGCTCCAGCCAAGAGGGTGGCCTTGCCGTGCGGCGTATACCGTAGTGGAACCCTTGCCGTTGTGAAGGCACATCCGCTCAGAACAGCGGCTGCAAAGGAAAGAAGCGCAAGATTGAGGAAGGCTGTCTTAAGCCTGGCAAGGTCTGAATGGAACATTGAGATCCCTCCTGTTTTCAGTCTGTTATGTAATGAGGATAGTAAGGAACATCCGAAATCTTTTGATGAAGATCAAAAAATTGTGGATTGGGGGCACAGGAATACCCATCCTCGGTGATGAAGGCGAGGCTGCCCGGTAAGGCGACTGCTTTCGCTGGTATTTCTTGAGGATAGGGACGGATGGGCTCTCCGGGCACCATTCTCGCTGTCCCCTGCAGTCGGCTTGTGTCCAGAGCGGCTCTTCCAGGTTTCGCGAGCAAATCCCTTGGGCATTCGGGTCACCGCATGCCGTGATCGGGGCCTTGCAGGCCGCTCCCACCACTCTGATGGATGCGGGCCCTGTGCCGATACTTCGGGATCTGGAATGAAGTGGCCGACAGCCGGATCGTTTGTTTCACCGGCTTGTCGGATCTGGCTCCGCCAGATGGGAGACTCGGAAAGGCGGGAGGTGACTGTCTCCGCGTTACCGGACGAGGTGATCGCAGGCCTGGGTGGTCAACAGAAAAGCCTTCCTTTGGGGCGCGGACTTACCGGACACGAAGACCGCGTAGGCCCGGTAGACGGGGAGTCCACTCAGCCCCACACCAAAGGTGCCCGTCGAGGTATAGTTTCCCGAGCCGCTATAGCCTCCTCCCGTGGCGAAGCCCGCAAAACCGCCGTTTGCAGCGGTATCGCCACTTTCCCCTCCGCCGTAAATGCCTTCGAACACCGGGTCCTCCAGGAGGACGGCATTGGCCCCGATTTGGGCGGCTTGTTGCTGGAATCTCCTCAGGATGTGGCAGTTCAGGCGGGGGGAGTTGCCCCAGCCCAGGAAACTGGCATCC
>JAKARN010000084.1 GCA_021828425.1 Pseudomonadota bacterium
CCGTGCGTCACGCCGGAGGGGTGCAGGGTCATCATGCCGGGATGGATGTTGTCCCGCGAGAAAAATTCCCCGGCATGGTAGAAGATGATCTCGTCGTAATCCTCGTTGCTGTGAAAGAAAGGAACCTTGATCGCCTTGGGGTCCGTCTCGAAGGGACGGGGCACGAAAGTGCAGATCACGAAGCGTTCAGACACAAATGTGGTATGTGCGGAGGGTGGGACATGATAGCGATGGCTCATGACCGGTCGGATATCCCGCCAGTTGAGCCGGATCGGCGCATTGGTTCCATGCCAGCCAACTGCATCCAGAGGATTGAAAGGATAGTGGATCCGGGACAACTGGTGGCGTTTTTTCACAACGACCGTCCAGGGATCTTCCGTCTGCTGCTGCCGGAAGGCCTCATCCATGCGGGGATGGTCCAGCACGGCCGGGTCGTAGAGCGCGGTGGGACCCAGGAGCCCCCGATCCGGCAGGCTCAGGGCCTGATTGGTGGCCTCGATCAGGAGGAGCGTGACCGGTCCTCCGGCCTCAAACCGCCAGAGCGTGCCCCGCGGAACCACGACATAGTCTCCCGCAACCAGTGTCAAATGCCCATAGTCACAGAACCATTCCAGCGTTCCTTCGTGCACGAAAAGAAGCTCGTCCCCATCGCTGTTGCGCACCAGATGATCCATCGAACGGTCCGACTTCCAAAAGCGGAAGCGGAGCGCCGGGTTGCCGAATAACACGGCCGCCTCCATCGGTGAGGGGGGGGTGTGGTTGATCCGGGTGCCATCGAACGCGCGCGGACGCAACGGCCCCTCGAAACGGGACCATCCGGTAGGCGGGTGCCGGTGATACATGAGGCTGACCGGCCCGTAAAACCCCTCCCGGCCGAGCTCACGCTCATAGCTGCCGGATGGAAGATCCGTATGGGCCTGTCGGGACGTTTCCCCTTCAATCCAGGTGGGCGCGTTCGATTGAGTCATGGCGGCTCCTTAGATCACAGTCGACCCCGTCGTTCCTGATCACGCTCCATGGCCAGGAACAGGGCGCGGAAGTTGCCTTCACCGAAACCCTCGTTGCCCTTGCGCTGGATGATTTCGAAGAAGATGGGGCCGACGACGGGCTCCGTGAAGATCTGGAGAAGAATCTTCCCGCGATCCTCGGGATCGGCATCGATCAACAACTGGTCCCGCTCCAGACGTTTGAGATCCTGGCCATGCTGGGGAATCCGTTCGGGCACCATCTCGTAGTAGGCTGCCGGAGTCGCGAGGAAGCGGATGCCCGCCTGACCCAGCGATTCGACCGTCTGGTAGATGTCCGCCGTTCCGAGCGCGATATGCTGGATTCCCGGCCCCCGGTAGTCCCTGAGAAACTCGGCAATCTGGGACTTGTCGTCGGCGGACTCGTTGATGGGGATCCGGACCCGGCCGTCCGGGCTGGTCAGGGCACGGGAGAGAAGCCCGGTTTTCACACCCTTGATATCGAAATAATGCACTTCATGGAAATTGAAGATCCGCTCGTAGAAAGAGGCCCAGACATCCATCTGTCCCCTCTCCACGTTGTGGGTGAGATGGTCGATCGTCAGGATCCCCCGACCCCGGACCCGGTCGGGCGGAACGGCGAGTGGCTCATAGTCCGCCTCGTAGGCGCGGTCTCCACCGTAACGCTCGACCAGGTAGAGCAGGGATCCCCCCACACCCTCGATGACCGGCGTATCCAGGGCGTAATCACGGGACAGGGGAACCGGTCGTGCCCCCAAGGCCACTGCCCGGGCGGCAGCTTGACGGGCGTCACGAACACGGAGGGCGAATCCACAGGCGGATGGACCGTGCGCTTGCGCAAATCCGGCGGCAAAGCCCGACGGTTCCTCGTTCAAGAGCAGGTTGGCATCGCCCTGCTGGTACCGGGTGATCCTGAGATGGCGGTGCCGGGCGGTGGGGACAAAGCCCAGCGCTTCAAAAAGGGCGCGCAAGGGTGCCGGATCGGCAGCTGTAAACTCGACGAATTCGAAACCGTCTGTTCCGAGCGGATTATCATGTTTCGCGGTCATGCAGATCTCGCCATCGGGTCTTGGCCCCATTATAGCGGTCGGGCCTCACGCACCATCGCCACCCCCATAGAGGCTCGATCTAACTGCTCGAATTTCAGGGAAAAATCTCAGACTTAACGTCGTCTCCAGAAATCCGACCCCGCTCGTGCCTCCGGTCCCCGGCAAATCCCCGATCGTGCGTTCGACCGCACGTACATGGCGAAAGCGCCAGAGCTGGATGGCTTCCTCTAAATCCATGAACTTTTCGGCTGTCTCGTAGACCTCCCAGTGTTTTTCCGGATTCCGGTAAACCTCGGCCAGAACCTCCCGGATGCGTGGATCCACTCCCGTGGCTGCCCGCTCGGGCCCATCGGCCGGGATCGGATAACCTGCCCGGGCCAGGGCTGCGATGAACCGGTCATACACGCTCGGCCGTGTGTGCCAGCGGGCGAGGAGATCCTGGCCCGCCCCCGGCACGGCCTGCCATGCCGGCGCGGCGGGCTCGCGGTAACCCAATGCGTACTCGACGGCCCTGAACTGGAAGGACTGCGAGCCGGATGCCTGACCCAGCCCACCGCGAAAGAGTCGGTAATCGCTCGGGGTCATGGTCTCGAGCACCTGCCAGATTCCAGACAGTTGCCCGAAGACGACCTCGCATCGGGACAATCGCTTGCAGGCAGCCAAGAGTTGGCCCTGGTCAAAATCAGCGATGGCCTGGTCCAGCTCATGGAGGACGAGCTTGAACCAGAGTTCCGAGATCTGGTGGACCAGAATAAAGAGGAGCTCGTCGCTGGCCTTGATCGCGGAACGCGGTTCCTGGAGGGCCAGCAAGCGCTCGAGTGCAAGATATTCTGGATAGCTTCCGGCGGGCTGTACCGGACACTGGCCCGTTTCACCGGAAATCGGTTTAGTCATGGGTTATCACCTCCTGCTCATGCTACCGCAAACCCACAGGTGAACCGCTGGCTGGGGTTGGGTGAGGCCCATCCCCGTTGGGAAGCATCCCACCCCGCACTCGGCCTGCCGACGGACCCTTCGGATTCCACACATGTACGCCCTTCGAAGACACCTCGGATCACATCCATTGCCGATCGCTCGCTATTGGCAGCACACGCCATCGCCAGGCAATTGGATCACTGGGTGTGAGATGAAAATGCATAGACTCACCCGAAGGCCGCAATTGCCCGATCCTGCCGGCCGCGCCCGCCATGTCCGCACCGTTCTATAATGTGCGGCGTCTGCCTGCTGGAGAGAGGCTTTGTCCATAACGACCGCAGCCCGATTTGAAATCAAGTACCGCTCGTATCTCACCCCGGAGGGGCGGCTTGTGGGCACCCCACCCGCGATCGCATCAGACGCCGATTTGCTCAAGCGGCTCTACCGCATGATGGTTCTTGTCCGGATCTTCGATAGCAAGGCCATTGCCCTCCAGCGGACAGGACAACTGGGGACCTATGCCTCCTGCCTCGGTCATGAGGCCACCCATGTCGCCACTGGGGCCGCGATGAGGCCGGAGGATGTTTTTTTCCCCATGTATCGAGAATACGGCACCCAACTCTGGCGCGGGGTCCACATGGAGGAAATTCTGGCGTTCTGGGGTGGCGATGAGCGGGGAACCGCATTCCAGAACCAGCCGCTCGATTTCCCATGGGCGGTTCCAATCGCCACGCAAACCCTTCACGCGGCTGGTGCGGCCTTGGCCTTCAAGTTGCGGGGGGAAAAGCGGGTGGCGGTTACCGTCATCGGGGACGGCGGCACTTCCCAAGGGGACTTCTACGAGTCCCTGAATGCGGCCGGTGCCTTTCGGCTGCCTGCGGTATTCGTGATTGTCAATAATCAATGGGCGATTTCGGTTCCACTGAAAGCACAAACCGCCTGCGAGACCCTGGCCCAGAAGGCCATTGCCGCAGGGCTGCCCGGCGTCCAGGTCGACGGCAACGACGTGCTCGCAGTCCACGAAGCGGTCACCGAAGCCGTGGAACGGGCCCGTACCGGGGACGGAGCCAGTGTGATCGAGGCCTTGACCTACCGGCTGTCCGACCACACGACGGCGGACGATGCCCGGCGTTATCGGTCCGCCGCTGAAGTGGAAGACGCCCAGAAGAAAGAGCCCATTGGAAGGCTCAAGCGCCTGCTCATGGCCCGCAAGCTATGGAGTGATGAGGAGGAAAAGACCTTGATCCAAGACTGTCAGCACCAGGTCGATGCGGCTGTCCAAGCCTACCAAGCCTACGGCAAGCCTCCCCGCTCCGACATGTTTGACTATACCTTCGCCGAACTCCCCGAATCACTCCAGGCTGAGCGTGCGAAAGCCCTCGCCGAGGAGGGATCCCACCATGGCTAAGGTCACGCTCGTCGAGGCGGTGAACCTGGCACTCGCGAGAGCGCTAGCCGACGATCCCCGGGTGGTCCTCCTGGGAGAGGATATCGGAGTGAATGGGGGCGTGTTCCGCGCCACCGTGGGGCTCCAGGAACGCTTCGGCCCCAACCGCGTCCTCGACACCCCGCTTGCGGAATCAATGATTGCCGGCCTCGCGATCGGAATGGCGGCGATGGGGATGCGGCCGGTTGCGGAAATCCAGTTCTCGGGTTTCATTTATCCCACCATCGACCAGATGATCAATCATGCCGGGCGCCTGCGTACCCGGACACGCGGCCGGCTGTCGGTCCCGATGGTCCTGCGGGCACCGAGCGGTGCCGGCATCCATGCCCCCGAGCACCATTCTGAAAGCAACGAATCCCTGTTTGCCCATATGCCGGGAATCCGGGTGGTCATGCCCTCCTCGCCGACCCGCGCCTATGGTCTCTTGCTCGCAGCCATTCAGGATCCGGATCCGGTTGTTTTCTTTGAGCCGACCCGCCTCTACCGGCTCAACAAGCAGGAGGTTGAAGATGACGGACAACCGCTGCCGCTCGACACCTGTTTCGTCCTGCGTGAGGGCCACGATCTGACCTTCGTCAGTTGGGGGGCCATGCTCCACGAAACTCTCGAGGCCGCCCGTTTGCTCGCCGAAACCGAACAGGTTTCCGCCGAGGTCATCGATCTCGGGACACTGAGCCCGATTGATTATGAGACCATCCTCGAGTCCGTGGGCCGGACCGGCCGGCTTGTCATTGTTCATGAAGCCCCGCGCACTGCAGGACTGGGCGCGGAGATCGCCGCTGAAGTTGCCGAGCGGGCACTGTACGAGCTCGAGGCACCGATCGTCCGGGTCACGGGTTACGATGTGGTCACTCCCTTCTTCAAGCTCGAACACGATTTCATGCCCTCGGTCGACCGGATCCGGCGGGCTGCCCACCAGGTACTCGAACCATGAAGACCTTCCACCTCCCGGATCTGGGCGAAGGACTCACCGAAGCGGAAATCGTCGAGTGGCACGTCCAGGTCGGTGACACGGTCACAACCGACCAGCCCCTGGTCGCCATGGAAACCGCCAAAGCCGTCGTTGACGTGCCAGCCCCGTGGAGTGGCCGCATCAGCGCACTTCACGGCAAACCCGGCGACATCATTCCCACACACGCACCCCTCGTCGATTTCGAGGGTCCGGGAGGCGAACAGCCCTCGCCGACGACCACCACCCACCCGACCGCGAAGGCGGTCTCCGCCCCTCCCCGGGAAGATCAGGGGAGCGTCGTAGGACACATGCCGGCTGCCGAGTCAGTGGTCGCCGAACAGGCCATCATCCGCAAGCGACCAGCCGAAAAGCGAACCGTCAAGGCGCTCCCCAAGGTTCGGCGCCGGGCCCGCGAGCTCGGCATCGATCTCAGGCGGGTCGCCGCGAGTGGTCGTCATGGGGAGACCACACTGGCAGATCTTGAGGCTCATCCGGCCGGTACACCGACAGCCGCACCGCGTGCCCCTTCCGCAAACCGGGCCTCCCAGACTGAAACCCTCAGGGGAACCCGCCGGATCATGGCACAAACCATGTCCCTGGCCCGGGATCAGGTGGCAGCCACCACCCTCTTTGATGATGCTGATCTCGAGGCCTGGCAGGGGCGTCAGGACATCACGGTCCGTGTCATTCGTGCACTGGCGAAGGCCTGCACGGCCCAACCGGCGCTTAATGCCTGGTTCAATGGGGAAACACTGGAACACACGCTTCACGGTCATCTCGATCTCGGTCTCGCCGTCGACACGCCGGACGGACTCATTGTCCCGGTCCTTCGCGACATCGGCCGGGCCGCACCCGGGGAGATCCGTCAGGAACTCGAGCGAGTCAAGAAAAAAACGCAGGCCCGTGCCTTGGAACCGGGCGAGATGACCCACCCCACGTTCACGCTCTCGAATTTCGGCATGATCGCGGGCCGCTACGCAACCCCGGTCATCGTCCCGCCGATGGTGGCCATCCTCGGGGTCGGCCGGCTATGCCACGACGTGGTCGCTGTCATGGGCGGAATCGCGACTCACCGGAGACTGCCCCTCTCGCTCACTTAGA
>JAKARN010000085.1 GCA_021828425.1 Pseudomonadota bacterium
GGCTTTCCAGCAAACGATCAGGTCCACTTGCTATAATCCCAACCGGTAGCCGGAAGGCTACCGGTTGGCTGTGGAGTCAAAGGTTCGAGACCCTCAATCCGGTATGGAGCAGGAACATCATGAGCAGTTCCCATGCGCTCTTCCGTGCCTCGGGCAAACAAGGCGGTTACCGCTGCGTTTTTTCCGGCCCCAGGATCATGATCCATGTCTCCACGAATCCCCTGGCTCGGTTATGCCGACCCAAAATGGGTTGGCGTTGCCTTGACCTTTCTAATGACCATGGAGATCTGTCTCATGAAAATCCCGCCTGATGATTTTGAAATCAAGCCCATCCGCGGCAAGCTGCGTCTGAACGGAATGGCCCTGGTCCTTGCGGAACGCCTAGTTTGTTGTGGTGCACGCCCCTCATTCGTCAAGCAGTTCGTACCGCTTTCAGATCGGGCCATTCGTCAGATGTACCGAAGTATCTGGGACCGACCCTCCCCACGAGGCCGGCACCGGCAAAATATCGAGGACTGGTGGGTTGGAGGGGGATGGTCGAGGCGCCTATCCGGCGGCTTGTTTTATACCATCCATTGTTTTTACCCGAGCGGTGAACAGGACATATTTTGGAATTTTGTATCCTCTTTCCAGTCTTATGCTAAACGCTGCCAAACGCTCGGGATCGAGTGCGCCGACATTGAGATGTGCTGGAACCTTCTAACTAAGATCAAAGCCCGGGAACTGGTCGTTAAACGCTGCCCCGAGTGCCTCACTCTTTTCATTGCGCTTCCACTGACCTTCTCCCGCCAGAAAAAAACCTGCCTGTACTGCCTGCGAGAGCGAAAAAATCGGGGGCGCAGTGAGGGCGGAACAGAAAACACCTGAGACTGGTCAGGAACTGGGGACGGAGGGCTCAAAGGAAGTGATTCCGTCCTTCAGAATTTTATGGAGTCTGGGCCAATCAAAGGCGGGGCCAGGATCGGTCTTGCGCCCGGGGGCAATTTCCGAGTGGCCCACCACGTCTCCAGCAGCCAAGGAGGGATAGACATCCCACAGCGCTCGGATCGAGACCGCAAGACTCTGGTACTGGTCCGGTTCATACGCTTGTTCGTCGGTTCCTTCGAGTTCAATGCCGATCGAGAAATCGTTGCACTGTTCACGTCCCTTCCAGCAGGAAGCGCCCGCGTGCCATGCCCGCTCCACGAATGGAACGTATTGGACAATCCGACCACGACGATCGATGAACAGATGGGCTGATACCCGGAGCCCGGAAACGGATCTGAGCACAGGATCTGGATGGTTTTCAGGAATTCGATTCATGAAGAGGGCTTCCACCCTGTCAGTACCAAAAACGCCAGGTGGAAGGCTGATTCCGTGGACCACGATCAGATCCAGACTGACCCCGGAAGGGCGAGTATCCCGGTTGGGCGACCAGCAGTGCTGTGCTGGCAGGAAAATGCCCCTCATCGGGTCAATCATTGAAAACATGAAAATCCTCTCTGCCAGCAGGATACCGCCCGAATCTCATTGTAACCAACGAGCCCATCAGGAACTTCCGTGTCGCTTAGAATGATCCTTACCCCGAATCGTTGCGGAACGCCCATGCCCAATAACCAGCAGTGGACTCAACGTGATCTGGCCGTCGTGTGGCATCCCTGTACCCAAATGAAGGACCATGAATGGCTACCCCTCATTCCTTTGGTCAGGGGCAAGGGGCCTTGGCTGTTTGATGCAGATGGGAACCGCTATTTGGATGCCATCAGTTCCTGGTGGGTTAACCTGTTTGGGCACTGCCATCCCAAGATCAGTCAGGCAGTGGAGAACCAACTGGGGCTGCTTGAACACATCCTCCTGGCCGGTGCCACCCACATACCCGCCATTGAGCTGGCTGAACGATTACTGGCTCGGGCTCCAGCTGGTCTCACCCGTTGCTTCTATGTCGACAATGGCTCCGCCGCAGTGGAAGCCGCCCTCAAGATGAGCTTTCATTATTGGAAAAATCAAGGCTACCCACACAAGGATCACTTCGTCTCCCTGCAAAACAGCTATCACGGGGAGACACTGGGCGCCCTCTCGGTAGGTGGGGTCGGCCTTTATCGTGATATCTACAAACCTCTCTTCCATGCCGGATTTTCGGTGCCTGTAGCTGATCTTTATGAACGCCAAGATGACGAAACGATCGAGAGCTATACCGAACGGCGTTTTACCGTCTTGGAACATCTGCTGACTGAAAAAGCGAATCAGATTGCTGCTGTTTTAGTCGAGCCTCTCGTCCAATGCGCGGGTGGCATGCGGATGTATCCTCCTCTGTACCTATCCCGGCTTCGGGAAAGTTGTGACCGACATGGTGTCCATCTCATCGCCGATGAGTGTGCCGTTGGCATGGGTCGAACCGGTACCTTTTTTGCCTGCGAACAAGCCCAGATCTCACCGGATATCCTGATTCTGGCCAAAGGACTGACTGGAGGCTATCTGCCACTCTCTGCACTTCTGGTGCGAGAATCCCTCTATCAGGCCTTTTACGACGACTACCGATCCCACAAGGCGTTCCTGCATTCTCACAGCTATACGGGCAATCCGTTGGCCTGCCGAGCGGCTCTTGCAACCCTTGACCTCTTCGACCAAGAACCGGTCCTTGAGCAAAACCAGAAGCTTCATGAACGGCTCGTACAGGGTCTTGCGCCCCTCCAAGGGCATCCTCATGTTGCCGATGTCCGCATCACCGGAACAATTGCAGCGGTCGAACTGGCCCAGGACGGCCCTCGTAAGATAAGCTACCCCGCGGGGGAACGGCGGGGACTTGAGGTCTTCCGGTATGGCCTACAGCACGAAGCCTGGCTACGACCGCTCGGCAACGTGGTCTACCTGATGCCTCCTTATGTCATCAATGCCCAAGAGACGGAAACCTTGTGCGCCACCGTCTGTGCGGGAATTGACTTTGCCACCCGGAGTGGCTGATGCGGATCCCCCGCCTCTATGCACCTCCGCCTTTAGTTCCGGGCACTGAGATCATCCCGGATCCGGAATCCAATCACTATCTCCGTCATGTCCTCCGACTGGCCACAGACGATCTGATCATTCTCTTTGACGGGATCGGACACGAACATGATGCACGAATCCATTGCAGCTCCAAGGGAAGAACCCGCCTGGCAGTCGGACCACCCCGGGATCCCATCGACCGGGAATCAAAACTCAGGGTCTGGCTGTATCTCTCACTGACCCGAGGCGCCAAAATGGATTGGATCATCGAAAAAGCCACAGAGTTAGGTGTCGCCGGGATCCAGCCGGTTACCACCCGTCGCAGTGTGATGACGTCACGACTCAACTATCCCGATGCCCGGCTCCGTCACTGGAACGCACTTGCCCGAAGCGCTTCCGCTCAGTGTGGAAGAAGCTGGGTCCCGCTTTGTCAACCCCCCATCGAATGGCAGACTTTTCTTGAAAAGCCCACAGAACCCGGATTGCGTTTTGTATTGACACCGGATGCCACAACACAGGGCTTTATACAAAAAACAACCCCCATGCCCGACGTTCACCTGCTAGTTGGGCCAGAGGGGGGATTTACGGAGGAAGAGCTCGAAGCCGTCCGGAAACTGGGCTATGAGCCGGTCAGGCTAGGCCCCCGGATCCTGCGTACCGAAACGGCTCCGCTCGTGGGGCTAGCTGTTTTGCAGAGCCTCTGGGGAGACCTCAACAGTCGCCCCGCGCTCAGGCCGGCACCGCCGGCTTGAACTTTGCCAGCTCTCCCTCAATCCAGTCGAAATCAGGAATCAGGGGGACTTCACCACCCAGTTGCGCCCGCGAAACAAAGCCTGAAGTGACCTTCTGATCTTCATGCGCTTTGAGAATACGGGGGTCAATGCGAAGAAGGTAAGGGTAGCCCAAGGTCATGATGGCAAAGTATCGGGTATCCAGCCGTCCTGTCAGCGCATAAACGACCAAAAGCCGGCTCTTGTTGCCAGCTGGCCGGCTCGGCATACCGGCCGCCACTTCCAGGGAAACGACCGGAATCGACTGTTGATTACGAGCCCGGTATCCCAAAAGGCACGTGGGCCCACCGGAAGCCGGCTCAATGTTTCCCCGGTTAAGCACTTCGACCACGAGCTCCCTCGGGAGAATAATTTTGAAGCCATCCAGCGGAACCAGTAGGCAGTAGAGTTCTTCTTCCCGTGTCATCAGGAATCGTCTCCAGAGGTTTTCTCGATCGCGGAAAAGCGATCCGGGCGCAAACGGTGAAGCGTCTCAAGAAGCTCTTCCTCACGATAAGGTTTTGGCAGATAGGCATTGACCCCGATTTCCTGGGCACGTTGGCGATGCTTTTCTCCCGAGCGTGAGGTAATGATCACGATAGGCAGGGAGTGCAGGCGTTCATCGGCCCGGATGCGCGTGGACAGTTCAAACCCGTCCATGCGAGGCATTTCGATATCCACCAAGGCCACGTCCGGTACGCGTTCTCCGAGAAGCATCAAGGCATCTACGCCGTCTTTGGCAGTCATGACCTCAATACCGCTGCGTTCCAAGAAACGCTGAGATACGCGGCGCATCGTGATGGAATCGTCGACGACGAGCACAAGCCCCCGTTGACGAGGCTGTGCAGCCGAAGCCACTACAGCTGCCACATCGGGTACAACCGAGCGGCGGCGCAAGGCACGGACAAGTCCCACTGGATCCAGAACAAAAATAATGCTGCCGTCACCGAGAATGGTCGCACCGGAAATTCCCGGGATGCTCGCCATTTGGATTCCGAGGGGCTTGACCACAATTTCCCGGCTTCCGATCAGGGTATCGACAGCGAACGCTCGATAATCGTCACCTCCCCTGGCGAGAAGCAGGGAAACGATCTCGGTGCCTGAAGCCCCCTCTGTAGGTCGGCCCAAGGCATGGAGAAGCGGCATGATCCGGTAACTGCGACCGCCGTACAGATAAACCGGGTTCTCCTTCTGTATGACTTCCTCGTATTCCCGTGTGGTCATTCGACCCACGCCCTCGATGCTATGCAGGGGAACTGCATACTGGCCGGTTCCTGCGGTCACCAAGAGGGATTGCGAGATGGCCAGGGTAAAGGGCAGCCGGATCAACATCCGGGTCCCATGACCGGTCTCCGAGGTGACCTCGACGGTTCCTGCCAGATCGCGGATTTCGGCGGACACAACATCCATGCCGACACCACGCCCGGCAGTCTGTGTCAGTGTACGGGCGGTTGAAAAGCCGGGCCTGAAGATCATTTGGATCAGGTCATCCTGTGAGGGTTCCTGGCCGGGCGGAATGAGATCCATTTCGATGGCTTTGTCACGGATGGCCTGGAAATTGAGACCCGCGCCGTCATCCGCGACCTCAATGATCACTTCGGGCCCTTCCCGGCGGAAGGTCAGGGCGATCTGGCCGGCCGGATTCTTGCCGAGGGTTTGGCGTCGTTCGGGACTCTCGATACCATGAAACACCGCATTGCGAACCATGTGCTCCAGCGGGGCCACCAGCCGATCCAGAACACGTCGATCAAGTTCCGCTTCGGTTCCCTGAACCAGCATCCTCGCCTGCTTGCCGGCTTCGCGGGCCGTCCGCTCGACAACGCGCTCTAGCCTCGGCGCCACCGACTGGACAGAGACCAGTCGTCCCCGCATAAGGTTATCTTGGAGAACCGTGTTCACCCGGCCTTGCTGGAGCAAAAGTGTCGAGGATTCCCGGATCAGATTATCCAGCAAATGCTGCAAGCTGTTCAGGTCATTGACGGATTCAGCAAGCGCCCTCGACAATTCCTGTACCCGGGTATAGCGGTCCAACTCCAAGGGATCAAATCCAGCATGGGATTCGATGGTCTCTTGTGGGCGACGGGCAAGCATCTGGGCCTCGGTCTCAAGCTCCAAGCGACGCAACTGTTCACGCAGACGCTCAACGGTCCTCGCATGTTCTGCCAGGTTAAAAGCAATACTGTTGACCTGTTCCTCAAGCCGAGCTCGGTAGATTCCCACCTCACCAGCTTCGTTCAAGGCTTGATCCAGGAGCTCCGCCCGAACTCGAACCACCGTAGAAGAAGGTGCTGGCTGGCCTGGCTGTGGAGCCGCGAGATCAGGTCCTGCAGCCTGTACCGCTTCCTGATCCTCCGGACCCATCCTAGGAGTGGATTCGCTGGTCTGGACTTCCGCCGACGAATCCTCAAGGGCCGTGGTCATGAACCTTGCCAGTGACGTCATGAGCCGCCGATCCTCACGCGGAACCTGTCCCTGGCGAGCCTGCGCCAACATCTGGTGCAGGGACCCGATCGCCGACTGGATCAGCTCTCCCAGCTGGTCACGTGCCACTTCGTCCCAATGAAGGGTCGCCCAGTCCAAAACGGATTCCAGTTCATGGGCCAATGAAGCGATGGCCTGGAAATTCGCGACCCGGGCACCACCTTTCAGGGTGTGCAAGGTCCTCTT